>JAYWAR010000107.1:0-2226 GCA_043782285.1 Akkermansiaceae bacterium
TAGCCCGAACATCATCTGGTGTACCGGCCCGTCCAAGACCGCCGATGTCGAGGGCATTCTCATCGAAGGCGTCCACGGCCCCGGCGAGCAAATCGCGCTGCTTTTCGCGTGACCCTATGCGTAACAAATGAATCCGAGATGTTGAGTTTTCCACGAGTCAAAGGGATTTTGAGGTAATAGTAATTCTCATTTTTTCGCCGGTATCGGATTTCCGAAAATGTGAAATCAGTCAATTATTTCGAGTCGCAGCTCTTACTAAGTAATATTAGCAGTAATTAATCCGACTTTGCAGATACGAGGTGGGCGGATACAAAGCTACTTATAAAGATAGTCGCCATGAGGCGGACCCGAGGATTGACTCCATTTGTGTCAATGCTCCAGAAAACCGATAGGTTTGACTCCACCCAGTCCAGTAGATAACACTTTGTTAGACATACTAACCTGAAATGGCAGCGCACCGTGCGCCAAACGCAGTCCCTATCAGGGCGTCAACCCAAGTTCCGGCTCGCCACCCGCGCAGTCCGCCAAACACCAAACGCATAAAGCGATTTTCCCCGGACCCCCTGACTTGTTCAACCAAAGGGTGCAGTCGAAGTCTCCGCTATCGCTACGACTTCGCGATACCCTTCATTGTTAGGCATTCTTCGTTGCTGGCGATGCCGGATAGACGTCCCAGAAGGTCTCCAGCGCGAAATCGATCTTGTGGACGTCCAACCAATGGCCTGCTTGGTCTTGAATGAATCTTAAATAGTCCCCTATGGCACCTCTCTGCTCTGTCGAAAGGAGAGAGAACTGCTCCAGCTTGTAATCGTTCAAGTCAATGAACTCCATCACCAAATCGAACCGGTAATCACCATTAATCTCGGCTAGTAGATAGGCAGGAAGATGAAGTCGCATCCCCTCGGCGTCGAAAAAACTTAAGCTACTGCGGCAGTTGTTGAGATTCGCCGAGGAGATTCGCCTCCAGTCATCCTTCTCGTCGCCCAGACGAAGCGATTGACAGACTTCCTCGCTCTCGTAGTCGTCGATCCCCTGCGCGTGATTAAGTCCGACACCCTTTCCCAACGAAATGCCTTCAAACGCCATACCAATTCTCGTGCACAGACGACTACGGTCCACAGCGTCGCCCGGTGGTTCACTCGTTGTGGACTCGCTCATGGATTTCTTGGCAACGTTTGAGCGCTGGCAACCGTCACTAGCGGGGGCGAGCGTCGAAACGGGAGTTGAGGTTAGGATTACGGGAGATCATGTCCGACAGTGCGGCTAGTGGCGGTTGCCCAGCCGCGCCTTGTTCGACGGCTTGCAGTGATAGTGATGGCGACGGCGAATAGCATCGAGGCACCCGGCTCGGGAACGGCCATGACCTCGAAGCTTAAGTCCGAAACCTGCTTGGACACAGAGCTGCCGGATCCAAGATTGAGGCGATTCCCGCCAGCGTAAACGTCAGTGGAACTCACACCGTAGTTGTTCCATCCGGTTGCGCTTCCGCCGGGGTCTTTCGCGATGATCGTGAATGCATATGTGGCACCCGAAATCACATTGACGGGCAAGGGAAGTGTCACTGTCTTCCAAGCAGCAGTCGGCGAGAGGCTTGACTCAAGTAAAATGCCGCTCCCCTGAACAACGCTTCCCAACGTCGAAGCCAAGGAATCGAAATCATAAAGTCTCAGGGTGATGTCGGAACCTCCTGACGACGACGAAATATACAAATTGATGGCAGTGATGGAATAGTTGCCATTCGCGGTGAAAGACTGCCCAAAACCAGTGGGCGCATAATCTGCCAGCGTCGCAAATATCGGTTGCGATATCACCGTCGTCGCGGCATGGGATCCTCCGGATGATCCGAAAATCAATGCGAGAAGTGCGATAGATGGTTTCTTCATTTTCTTGTCGTCACGAGTGATGACAACCCCGCCAGAGAGATGCCTTTGAAATGAGATTGAGGAGCTTATGAGGGGTTGTCATCCACGAATTGTTCGCTTCTTTTGATGTATTCTTTCAGGTATGGCTGAATTAGTCCTTTGAAGAATTGGTAGTCCTTTTCCTTGAGATGGTTGCGGTAAAGACCCCAGTGAATGGTTCCAGCAGGACTTGCCTCGAGGATTTGAGATTGTGCGAGTTCAATAAGAATCTCCTCGACTATCTTGATATCGTTGAAGCCTCGACTCAAAATAGTCAGTCGTGATGAGTATGAGCTGAAAATCGCTGGTCGATCAAATGTGTTAT
>JAYWAR010000108.1:0-2220 GCA_043782285.1 Akkermansiaceae bacterium
AGCGCCCTCACGTCGTGACCCAGTCCGCAACCCGGCACTAACAACGGCCCACTTCCCCAATCCACCGTCTCCTTTTTTTCCAACAGCTCCATCAACGCCGGCGCGGCTTGGCCTTTCTCCCAAGGCGTGTCGCCCGACTGATAGCGGCTTTCCCAATCGGTCATGGCCGATTCGTTGCCCGAAATTGCTCCCAGCGCAAGCCTTCAGGAAATTTGGTGAATTCTAAAAAAACCTTGTCGATCCGGTGAAAGGAATTTGAGTGGCGCCGGACAACACCGCATTACCGGATAGAAAGTATGACTCCCCACACCCTGGTGAACATCCTGCTCGTGGACGAAGAGCCAAAAAACCTCCTCGTTCTCGAAGCCGTGCTCAGCCCTCTCGATGGGAATCTGATGCGGGTCACTTCGGAGCACGAGGTTCTTCAGCAGGTCCTCACGACTGACTTCGCGGTGATCATTCTCGACGTCCGCGTGCCGTCCGTGGGCGGTTTGGAGTTGGCGAAACTCATCCGCGCAAACCCGCGATCCGTAGGCACTCCGATCATTTTCCTAACCGCTTCCGATGGCTCAGACTTGTCCGTGGAGGAAGCATTCGCGCTCGGCGCGGTTGACTATTTGACCAAGCCGGTCGTCCCCGCAATTCTCAAGGGAAAGGTGGAGTTCTGCGTCGAACTCCACCGCAGCAAGGAACAACTTCGCGCGGCCGAGCGGCGGGAAATCGAGGCCACCTTCCGGCAGCAAGAGCGGACCTTCGAACTCCAGCAGGAGAAGCTGTTTCTGGAAGCCGTGCTGGAGAATATCGAAGACGGCATCGTCGCCTGCGACCAGCACGGGCTACTCACCTTATTTAACCGGGCGACCAAGAACCTTCACGGCCTTCCCCAAGAGCCGCTTCCGGCGGAGGATTGGGCGAAGCACTATGACCTCTTCGGCCCGGATGGGAAAACACCGCTCGCCAAAGCGGATGTGCCGCTGTTCCGAGCCTTGGCCGGGGAGTTTGTCAAAGACGCCGAAATGGTGATCGCCCCGACGGGTGGCGAGCCGCGCACGCTTCTTGCAAGCGGTCAGCCGCTCTACGATGCGCATGGCCACAAGCTTGGGGCGGTGGTCTCAATGCACGACATCACCGACCGCCAAAAAGTCGAGGCAGCGATGGCTGAGGTCGTTCGCGAACAAGCCCTCCGCCGCAGCGAAGAGCGGGTGAGAGACGTGCTTGAGAGCATCAGCGACGGCTTCATCCTCCTCGATAGCGAGTGGAAAATCACCTACATGAACGCCGCCGCAGAGCGGATTAACGACCAGCGCCGGGAAGACTACCTCGGGAGAAATCACTGGGAAGTTTATCCCGCCACTGTCGGCACCGTCATTCACCGCGAGTTCCTGCGCTGCGCCGCCGAGCGCCTACCCGTTAGTTTCGAGAATTACTACGAACCTTGGGACCGCTGGTTCGAGCTGGACGCTTCGCCTGCCCTCGGCGGAGCCATCGCAATCTATTACCGAGATGTGACCGAGCGCAAACGGGCGGGCGACGCCCTCCAGCAGAGCGAGGCGCGGAACCGGGCAGTGGTCGAAACCGCCCTGGATTGCATCATTGGCATGGACCAAGATGGTCGGATCACCGAGTTCAACCCGGCGGCCGAGAAAACCTTCGGATTTCAAAAGGCCGAGATCCTCGGTCGGGAGCTAGGCGAGACGATCATCCCACCCGAGTTTCGAGATCGCTACCGCGAGGGCTTGCGGCGGTATTTGACCCACGGAGATGCCCAGATGCTTGATCGGCGGCTTGAATTACAGGCGATTCGCAAGGGAGGCGCACGGTTCGACTGCGAATTAACCGTCACTCGCAATCCCGGCAAACCGCCATCGTTCACTGGATTTCTGCGCGATATTACCGCCATCAAACTCGCGGCAGAAGCCCTCAAAGGCAGCGAGCAACGATTCCGCTTGCTCGCCGATACCATCCCCAACCTTGCCTGGATGGCTCGTCCGGACGGGCACATTTTTTGGTACAACCGCCGTTGGTATGATTACACCGGCACGACGCCCGAAGCGATGGAAGGCTGGGGTTGGCAGGAAGTCCACCATCCCGACGAACTGCCGAAAGTGCTAGCACGGTGGACGGAATCCATCTCGACCGGCCAGCCGTTCAACATGGTTTTCCCCCTCAAAGGGGCCGACGGCGTGTTCCGACCGTTCCTCACACTCGTCAACCCATTCC
>JAYWAR010000109.1:0-16863 GCA_043782285.1 Akkermansiaceae bacterium
CATGCTGCGACCGGTAACCGTCATGCACTCGCCATGAAGCAAGCCGCCATCGAGCAGGATTTTCATCAACGGCAAAGTGCCGCCGATGGCGACGAGGTCGGACATCGCGTATTTACCGGACGGTTTGAGGTCGGCGAGAACCGGAACATTTTTACCGATTCGTTCAAAGTCATCGATGGTGATCTCGACTCCGGCCGAGTGAGCGATGGCCGGAATGTGGAGTGCTGCATTGGTCGAGCCACCGAGGGCAATCAGAACGGTGATAGCATTCTCGAAAGCTTGCTTGGTGAGGATGTCGCGAGGGCGGATGCCAAGTTGGATGAGGTTGAGGACCGCAGCCCCAGAGTCAAAACAATCGCGCATTTTATCATCGGAAATTGCGTTTTGAGCAGAGCCATTAGGCAGTGACATTCCGAGCGCTTCAATCGCGGAAGCCATGGTGTTGGCAGTGTACATTCCGCCACAGGAGCCCGCCCCAGGAATCGCATTGGCCTCGACCATCTCCAGCTCGGCATCGGAGTATTCGCCGTTGGCATGTTTGCCGACTGCCTCGAAGACCGAGACGATATCAAGGTCTTTTTTTTCGCCCTTGAGCGTGGCACAACCGGGCAGGATGGTGCCACCGTAAACAAAAACTGCGGGGCGGTTCATGCGGGCCATCGCCATCAGGCAACCCGGCATGTTTTTGTCGCAACCGCCGATCGCGACCAAGCCATCCATCCCTTCACAACCGACGACCGTCTCGATCGAATCGGCGATGACCTCGCGGGAAACTAACGAGTATTTCATCCCCTCGGTGCCCATCGAAATCCCGTCGGAGATGGTGATGGTATTAAAAATGATGCTTTTACCACCGGCCGCATCGACGCCTTTGGCGGACTCGAGCGCAAGCTTGTCAATGTGGATATTGCAGGGAGTAACCTGGCTCCATGTCGAAGCAATCCCGATTTGAGGTTTAGCGAAGTCATCTTTTTGAAAGCCGACAGCATAAAGCATGGCGCGGCTAGGGGCGCGGTCGGGGCCGTCAACGATCTGGCTGGAGAATGGGCGGGTATTGTCGTTCATCGCGGCCAGAGCATCTTGTTGATGCGGGGGTGGCGTCAAGGGAAGTGGCAGAAGAATTTGAGATTTGAGGTTTGCGTGGGGAAATTTCCGGGCATCTTGGCCGAGTGGATTGGATCACGCAGGCGGCTTTGGGTGCCGCACTTGGAGAACTGATGTTGGGCAAGCGGCTGGGAAACTGGGCGCTGGCATGGGGAGCCCTGCTGGGAATTTTCCCGGATTTGGAGGTTGTTTTGCGACCGCTGTTCGACACTGCCCGGCAAATTGCCTTTCACCGTGGGCCTAGCCACTCTCTCGTAGGAATCGCCTTGGGCTCTTATGCCCTGGCGCAGGCCTTCACTCGGGTACAAATCAAGCTGCGTCAAAAACCAACTTTCAGTAAGTTGCAGGTGGGCAGCTGGATCGCGGCGGGCTGGAGTGCCCACGTGCTGGTCGATTGTTTCACGGTGGAAGGGGCGGCGCTGCTGTGGCCTTTTGCGGAGAAACGAGTCGCGTTCAATCAGCTGGACCCGCTCGATTTCTTATTTACCGCGCCCTTGCTCGTCACGGTGCTGTGCTTGCCATTTTTGCGAGATCTTAAAGAAAAAAAACTGCGCGGCAAAAAACCCGTAAAAACCTCCAAACGCCGCCGACTGTGCTATTGGGGCCTCGGACTTAGCTCGGGCTACGCGCTTTTCAGCGTTGGGATGAAATTCATCGCCTCCGCAGGCTTTGATGCAGATCTGTCGCGACGCGGGGTGAAATATCAGCGGCGGATGGAGTCCCCCACCCCATTCAATGCGCTGTTGTGGCGAGCCGTGGTGGATCGCGGCGACGAACTTTGGGTCGGCTATCGGACCGTTTTCGAATGGCGGCAAACTCCCGTCCGGTGGACCGTTTATCTCAAAGGCAGAGAAGCGCTCACCGGTGCTGCCGAACGCCGCGAAACTCAGACTCTGATCAACTTCACCGACGGTTGGTGGATTGCACGGCCGAACGCCAAAGGCGCTTGGTTCGGCGATTTACGCTTCCCCGAATCCCGCGTCTGGGGCAACAAAAAAGGCATGGTCGATAGCCGCCTGCCTGTTGCATGGACCCTTAATTTCACCGCAACTGGCGACCCTTTGCAGCCAATTTTGATCGAGGATGATCCGCACCACGATCGGTGGTCGCGGATGGCCGCTAGACTGGTCGGCGACCGCGGAGCATGGGAAGCAAATCCACGCTTAGCTGGAGTAAGCGGCAGTTTGCCGGAGTTCCTGCCAGTCGAAGAGTAATCGCTCAAAGGCTCAATTCCTTGGGTTTTACTCAGCAAGTTAGACGATGAAAGATTTAAAAAAAACGGTTGATCTAATTAAAGGCCGCTTGATATTCAAAGTATTTAAATTTATGAGCTTACAACTGAATCGGCGACAATTGCCAACGACTGAATTCTCCAGTCGAGCGAGAAGCAAAGGGCTTTCCGGAATGACGCTGCTTGAGTTGACTGTGGTGATTTTGGTTTTATTGTCGCTAATCGCTATCTTATTTATCGGTGCTCGAGCTTGGAGACGAGGTTCCGATCGTGCCTTGTGCATTATGCAAATTCAAGCGGTTCAAAAAGGTGTCCGCAGTTATGCCAATCTTTACGGTTTTGCTAACGGTGAAACCGCTCCGGGGCTGCAGGCTCACGTCATCGGCCTCGGACGGTTTGTCGAAACCACCCCGAACTGTCCGGGCGGTGGAACTTACAGCTACGGAGCGACTTCAGGCAACAATGTGGTCCCTCCCCTCGGAGAAATTTACCTTCAATGTTCGCTTGCCGGTAGTTCTGAGCACGATCCATTGAACCACACGGATTGGTAAGTTTGCGACATCCAATGGTATTGGCAGCCCCTAGATTACACCTTCCAAGCACCTAAATTCTGGCGGTGACTTCAACAAATTGTCCGCAGCCCGGCAGAATGTAGAGTGCAGACGCTCCTCGATGAAAGGCACGCGGCTGGTTGATTATTTTTGCCAAATTTTCAAGATCTCCGGGGCATTGAGTTTTTCCCATGCCCCTTGAGCCAGCGAGCGAGAGTCGAGTTTACCGATGGCGACGCGCACCAGTCGTAGAGTCGGAAAACCCGAGGCCGCAGTCATCCGCCGCACTTGACGATTTTTACCTTCGATCAACTGCAACTCTAACCAAGCGGTCGGGATCGCTAGGCGAAAACGCACCGGCGGTTCACGCGGCGCAATAACGGGCTCCGCGACGAGCAGTCGGGCTTGGCAAGGCCGAGTTCGGTAACCCTGAATCGAGATCCCACCGTGTTTGAGTTGCGCCAACGCCGTGGGTGTTGGGATGCCTTCGACTTGTGCCAGGTAAGTTCGCGGGTGGGCGGTTTTTGGGTCGAGTAAGCGGTGATTGAAACCCGGTTCATCACTCAGCAACAGTAAGCCTTCGGAATCCATATCCAGTCGGCCTACCGGATACACCCCCGCAGGAAATCCAAAATCCGCAAGTGTCCGCTGCCCGGGTTGGTCAGGGGTAAATTGGCAGAGAACTCCATAGGGTTTGTGAAAAGCGATTACCACGAAAATTCAAGGGTTCAGCCAGTAAAACCCTGCATTGAGATACGTCGCATAGCTCAACCAAATCCAATACGGAAGCAGTAAACCCGCGGCGATAAGGTCTGATTTTCGGGCCAATTGCATCGTCGTCACCAGTCCTAACCAAATGGCCACAATCAGCGCTAAAGCGGCGGCAATTTGATGCATTCCGAAAAATACCGGGGTCCACAATAAATTAAGCAGCCCTTGGGTCGCAAAAACCCACACCGCATGAGTGGCCTTGCGATGAACCAAACGCCCTAAGGCCACCCCCATCAACAAATACAAAATCGCCCAAACTGGCCCGAAAACCCACGGCGGTGGCGTTCCTGGCGGCGGGATCAATTCTTGATACCAGCCATCGGCACCACCGGCCGTCGAGAGCCCGACGCCCGTGCCGAGACCAAGGCACAACAAAACGCCCGCAACAGGCCAAGCCCAGCGTCCGATCGATGAATTAGAATCCGTCAGCTGTGGGTGATTTAGCGACTTCATTTTTCCTCCAGCTGAAATCCTTTACGCAAATACTTGCAGCGGAACGGCGCGCCTGAATCATTAGGTTTCCAGCCGTTGGCGTTGCCGAAATCGATCGCCGCTGTAACCATGTCGTAACTCACAATCCGCGGCAACTCTGCTGTCAAAATCTGGCCAGCCACCGGAGCGCTGGCCTCAATCACCAACTCGTTGACCCCACGCCGATTCTGCATGATCCAACGATATTGAACATCGCGGTGATTGATGACTTTGTAACCTTTTTGTGGAGGAGGCATTGGAGTTGGGTAATGAATAATCGGCGGGCGACACGGCAAACTGCGCCAAACTCCCGGCAATGAGAATGCTTATCTCGGAATTTCACGCCCCGCCAACAAATCCATTTTCCACCCAAGTTCAAGCTCGTACCAAATCAGCGGGGTGCGACTTCGGAATCGGTTTTTCCTTTTTGTGCAAAGCACGCCGCATTTTGGTAAGCGCCGAATTCTGCAACTGCCGGATGCGCTCACGAGTGACCCCGAATTCACGCCCGACCTCTTCCAAGGTCATCGCTTGGCAGCCGCCTAAACCAAAGCGCTCGTCAATGATCCGGCGCTCACGCTCATCCAGCACCGCCAGCAAACCGTCCAACTCACCTTGCAGGTTTTTATCGGAAAGCATGTCCAGCGGACTCACCGCCCGCTCATCACTGATCACTTCGCCAAATTCAGTGGCTTCACCTTCGTTGATCGGTGCATCAAGCGAGGTCGGCCGATAGGATGCCTGCCGCAGCAAGGCAAGCTTGCGATGAGGCAACCCGACTTCATCGGCCAGCTCTTCATCAGTCGGCTCGCGGCCAAGCGCTTCGGTTAAAATCACCGCGATTCGGCGCATTTTAGCGATTTTATCGACCATGTGGACCGGCAGGCGGATGGTCTTTGACTGATTGGCCAAAGCGCGTTTGATCGATTGTTTAATCCACCACGCGGCGTAAGTGGACAATTTGCCACCTTTCTCGGGATCAAAGCGCTCCACCGCCTTCATCAAGCCGATGTTGCCCTCCGAGATCAGATCGGTCACCGGCATGCCGTAGTTGGCGTAATCCTGGGCGATTTTCACCACCAAGCGCAAATTCGCACGGATCATGTGCGAGCGCGCTTTTTCGTCGCCATTTTGAATGCGCTCGGCAAGAGACACTTCCTCAGCGGCGGTGAGCAGCGGCGTTTTGGAGATTTCCCGCAAGTAAAGTTTCAAACTGCTGTCTGATTCGTAGGACATAATGGGATCAAGGTTGTTCTCTTATAAAACGTCACGGCAGAGCTTTTATTCCTCTTTTTTTTGAAATCGTGAATTCATTGTAAATACTGACTTATGACTTACAACTGAGGTCTCGTAAATTTCAACGGAACAAAGATTGTCTAGCCATCGACGTTCCAGCGTTTTCGATCGCCTAAGTGTTTGGTTCTTAACAAACACTTAGGCACGCGGTGTCAAAATAGACCTTTGCCGGATTTTTTGCACGGCTTGCGCCATTTTGGCACATCCGAGGTTCGACAAATTTGTGTGCTTGAATCAGTTTGCAGCGTGTTTGACGCAATTTATCCTCTCGCTCGCTCTGGATTGTTCCGCCTTGATGCGGAAGTGGCTCACCATCTCAGCATGCGCGGGTTGCGGCTGGCAGAAAGGAGCGGCTTGCTCGGCTTGCTTGCGGACAGCGACGAATTTCACTCCCCCGTAGAAGTGATGGGTTTAAAATTCCCCAATCGCGTCGGGCTAGCGGCAGGCTTGGACAAAGAAGGCAACACCATCGACGCGCTTGGTCACCTGGGCTTTGGCTGCATTGAAATCGGCACGATCACCCCGCGCCCCCAAGCCGGCAATCCGAAGCCTAGATTGTTCCGCTTGATCAATCATGATGCGATCATTAACCGGATGGGCTTCAACAATCCCGGAATCGATGCCGGGGTTGAAAACGTCCGCAAGACCAACTCATTTCGAGGAATCATTGGCTTCAACATCGGTAAAAACAAAGACACGCCCAACGAAAACGCAGCGGAGGATTACCTCGCCTGCCTGCGCAAGGCCTACCCGGTGGCCGACTATGTGGCAGTTAACTTATCCTCGCCCAACACTCCCGGACTGCGCGATTTACAGGGCGCAGAAGCCAGTGCCCGCTTGCTTGAAATCCTCAAAAAAGAACAGCAGCAACTTGCCACAGAATACGGCAAGCAAGTACCCTTGCTGTTCAAAGTCGCCCCCGATTTGGACGCCGCCCACATCCAAGAGCTCGCACAAGTTTTTCTCAAGGGCGGACTGGATGGCTTGATCACCACCAACACCACTCTCGACCGCGATTCCGTGGCTGGGCACCCGCGGGCGGGCGAAGCAGGCGGACTCTCCGGACGCCCGGTCTTTGAAAAAAGTACCGCCACATTGAGTCAATTTGCCAGCCATCTTGGCTCGCGGATCCCAATCATCGGGGTTGGAGGCATTTTCTCATTGGCCGACGCTCAAGAAAAAATCCGAGCCGGGGCAACGCTGGTGCAAATTTATACCGCTTTCGTCTATCAAGGTCCAAAGCTGGTCAGAGAATTGGCTGAAGGGCTCTAAACACCTTTCGCCAAGGCCCATTTTTATCGCACTCAAAAAAGGCCCGACTTTTCGGTCGAGCCCTTTTTAACAGATCATAAGTCGTTCAAATTTATCGCGCAGCGGCGACTACGTGATCCTTGGTCATCCCAAGTTCGATCATCACCACATCGCCAGGAGCACTGATTCCAAAACGATCAATGCCGAGGGCTTTCCCTTGAGTGCCCACGTATTTCCACCACAAATCGGTGACTCCAGCTTCGATTGAAATACGCTTGGTACAGGCTTTCGGCAGCACTGTTTCACGATACTCCGGGCTTTGCCGCTCGAAACGCTCGAAGCAAGGCATGGAAACCACGCGGACGCCCTCACCCAGCTCGTTGGCTGCCGCCATCGCGTGCTGAAGCTCAGATCCGCTACCCAGAAGGATTGTGGTCAAAGCTCCAGTTTCTAGGTGGGCGATGTAGCCACCACGGAGCACCCCATCGCGACGGGTTTCAACCGATAATCCATTCATCAACGGAACCGCCTGACGAGTCAGAATCAATGCGGTCGGGCCATCGGTGCGAGACACCGCCGCGACAAAAGCACCGGCCGTTTCCTCGGCATCTGCCGGACGGATCACGTCGAGATTGGGAATCACCCGCAGACCGCTGACCGTTTCCACCGGTTGGTGAGTCGGGCCATCTTCACCGACGCCCACCGAATCGTGAGTAAAAATGTATGTAACCGGAAGTTTTGAGAGCGCCGCAAGACGGATCGCACCGCGCAAATAATCCGCGAAAACCAAGAACGTCGCTCCGCTGGCGCGAAACAACCCGTCGTAAGCGATCCCATTGCAGATCGAGCCCATCGCATGTTCGCGGATACCAAACCAGATATTGCGGCCAAGTGGTTGGCTTGCCGAAAAATCGCCGCCGTCCTTGAGGTAGTTTTTAGTAGAACCGAAGAGGTCGGCGCTTCCTGTCAAAAATTGCGGGACCAATTTGGCCACCGCGTTGATGACTGTCGCCCCAGCGGAACGAGTCGCATCCTTATAGTCAGCCGAGAAAGCCGGAATCTTGGCACTCAAATCCAGTGGCACCGCCTGCGCGACACAAGCGGTCAGCTCCGCAGCAAGCTCTGGGTGTAGCACCGACCAAGCCTCGTAAGTCGCTTGCCATGCTTCAAACTGAAGCTTGGATGCAGCCTTTTTCTCCGCAAAAAATGCTTGGGTTTCAGGAGAAACGTAAAAGTGCTCGGCAGCCGGCAAGCCCAAGCCTGCACGAGCGGAATCGACGAACTTTGCCCCACCTTCACCGTGGCCTTTGGCGGTGCCCGCGACTTCAGGAATCCCTTTGCCGATCACGGTCTTGGCAATGATCACTTTCGGCCGACCATTTTTGTCAGCTTTGGCCTTGGCCAAAGCCGTCGCAAGGGCGTTGAGATCATGACCATCTACCGTAATCGCATCCCAACGCTGGGAAATGAAATACTGCTCGGCGTCTTCATCCTGGGTGAGATTCGCCATCGCATCGAGCGTCACGTCATTGGAATCGTAGATGAGAATCAGATTATCGAGTCCGCTGTGACCGGCAAAAGCGATTGCTTCCTTGGCCACGCCTTCTTGCAAGCAGCCGTCGCCGTGGATCGCAAACACGTGTTGATCGAAAAGAAGATGCTCGGCGGTATTGAAGCGAGCAGCAGCACGCTTGGCCGAGAGTGCATAACCCACGGCATTGCCAATGCCTTGACCCAACGGGCCGGTGGTCGCTTCCACACCCGGCGTCTCGTGAAACTCAGGATGGCCCGGCGTGATCGAATGCAAAACTCGGAAATTTTTGACATCCTCGCGCGAAACGGCGTACCCCGCAAGATGCAGCCAGCTGTAAATAAACATCGAGCCGTGACCCGCCGACAGTATGAAGCGGTCACGATTCAACCACTTCGGAGCATCCGGATAATAGCGCATGGACTCACCGAACAACACCGCACCGACCTCAGCGCAGCCGAGTGGCAAACCGAGGTGGCCGGAGTTACAGGCGTGGACGGCATCCATGGCGAGGCCACGGGCTTCATTGGCAGCTTGTGCAAGCAGGGTCGTATTCATGAAATTAGCGCGCCGTCTTGTGTTGCAAGAACGAGCTCCGCGAACCCTAGAAATCCCCACCCGCTTGACAAGCCGCATTCCCGCGATTGACCACTCCCCCCATCAAACTCGCTCATTTTACGGATGAATTCATCCCTCCCAAAAAATTTAGCTGAAAAATCTTGTCACTCTTCATCCCATAGGTTTTCTTTCCGACCGCTTCGCGACACACGACCCGTTCGTCTATCGGTTAGGACTCCAGGTTTTCATCCTGGCAAGAAGGGTTCGACTCCCTTACGGGTCGCCATGTAAATTAGCCTCCGCTCTGCGGAGGCTTTTTGATTTAGTCAGCGCTGCGCCCTTTATATTCCGCAAGTGACTGCCCTTCAAAAAGCCGAATCCCTCCGCCTGCGCAAAGGTGGCCGCCCAATCGCAGCTCTGACTGCTTACGACTACCCAAGCGCCCGGCTGCTCGATGAAAGCGGCGTGGACCTGCTGCTGGTGGGCGATTCGCTCGGAATGGTGGTACTCGGCTTCCCTGACACCACCCAAGTCACGCTGGAGCACATGCGCCACCACCTCGCCGCGGTTGCACGCGCAAAACCGCAGGCACTCATCGTCGGCGATTTACCGATCCACACTTACGACACCGCCGAACAAGCACTTGCCACTGCCCGTAGCTTAGTGGCCGCTGGTGCAGAAGCGGTCAAGTTGGAAGGTGGCATCCGTCAGGCCGAAAAAATCCGCGCCATCACCGCCGCCGGCATCCCAGTGATGGGCCACCTCGGAATGCTGCCGCAACGAGTGCTCGAAGAAGGCGGCTACCATAAAAAAGGCAAAACCCCGGCGCAAATCGAAGCCCTCCGCGAAGGTGCCCAAGCGATCATTGAGGCCGGAGTGTTTGCCATCGTTTTCGAGTCAGTCGTGCCGGAGACCGCCCGTCTGCTTTCACCAACACTGGCCGTTCCGACCATCGGCATCGGTTGCGGCGACCAATGCTGTGATGGTGAAATCGCAGTCATCACCGATCTACTCGGCTCATACCCGTGGTTCGTCCCACCCTTCGCCCGGCCTGAAACGGATCTCGCAAGCGCCACCCGGGAAGCGGTCAACCGCTACCTCAAGCGCGTTCACCGCGTCTGAATCTGTTCCACAATCGTTCTGACTGTCTTCGTCAGATTTCCATTCACCCGCCAAACCTTGCTTCTCTACCTTCACATCCCGTTCTGCCACCGCGTCTGTCCTTACTGCTCGTTTTATAAACACACACCGGGAGACACTCCCATCGGAAGTTTTATCGACGCCCTCGCCGCAGAAGCAAAATTTCGAATCCGCGAAAACCCGCGGACCCTCTACCTCGGCGGCGGCACCCCCAGCATGCTTTCACCCGGCCACCTCAGCCGACTCTTCACCGCGCTCCACGCAAGTCTCGATTTCAGCCAGCTCGATGAAGTAACCCTCGAAGCCAACCCAGCGACCTTCGACCTCGCCAAAGCCCGTTTGTTCCGCGAGCTCGGCGTCACCCGAGTTTCGCTCGGGATCCAGTCATTCACACCCCACGTTCTCGCAACTCTCGGCCGCGAACACTCGGTCGCTCAAGCCAGTGAAGCGGTTCACCTGCTCCGGCAAGCGGGCATCCCGTCGGTCAATATCGACCTGATGTTTTCCATTCCCGGCCAATCCAAAGACGACTGGCAAGCGACCCTAGACCACGCCATTACCCTCAAGCCTGACCATATTTCCGCTTACAATCTGACCTACGAAGAAGACACCGCCTTCTTTGAATCTCTCCGCCGCGGCGAAATGCGCGAAAACGAGGACCACGATGCCGAGTTTTTCCACCTCGCCGACGAACAACTCAGCGCTGCCGGTTTCGACCACTACGAAACCTCCAACTACGCTCGCCCCGGTCATCACTCCAGCCACAACCAAGGCTATTGGCACGGCGAAGACTACCTCGGTCTCGGCCCCTCCGCCGTTTCCACCCTCGACGGGATACGCTGGAAAAATATCGCTGACACCGCTCGCTATGTCGCTCAAGTCAGCTCGCTCGGCCACGCCCTCAGCGAATCCGAGCCGCTCGACGCCGAGGCCCGCCGCCTCGAACGAATTGCCCTCGGCTTACGCACCCGCGACGGCATTTCCCTGCAACTCCTCAGCCCGGAATCCCGCCAACGCGCCGCCCACCTCGCCGCCGAAGGCTTGGCACGAATCGACTCCGACCAACTCATCCTGATCCACCACGGCCGCGCCCTCGTCGATCCCATCGCCGCCGAGTTAATCTAAAAAATGATCGGCACCCCTTAGCCGATCATTTTGGCAAGTCACGAGCGATGGTATTCCAGTGTTTTTTGAAAGCTTCGTTCGATTGTGACACCAGCTCGGCAGCCGCTAGCGCATGTTTATGGTTTCCCACAAGCCAGTAATAACCTACCGCACCTTGGTGAAGTTGCAAAATTTCCTCTTCATCGCTCGAATTTTTGACCAATATCCGGTACAACGCGATGATTGCTTCTGGTGAAAAATCACTCCACTTCACCCGCTCCGTTTTCCCTTTCGAATCCGTAATGGTCATATCCTTGGCTGAATTGATGAAAATTTTTCGAACTGACTTGCCTGGTTTCATCAAAAACTCTTCGCGAATCGGATTTTTTAGCAGAATTCTTTCGAGGTCGTCAAATAATGTGCCCGAGGACTTGGTCAACGATAGCAGAGAGGATCGCATCGGATCTGCCGCTGTCATCTCAAACGATTGTAAATAAACCGTCGCGTCAGCAAATCGGCAGTCTCTCGCAAAGCTCCCCAGTTTTCCCATCACTGCCGTCGGTTCCCAAACAGAATCCACCGGAATCACCGGCGCGACTTTGACAACGGCTAGCAACTTCGCTTGCTTCGCCAAATCCAACTGCCACGCCCTCACGTTGTAGCGAGCACGGCCACGAGTTTTCAGTTGCTTGAGAATTCCATCCAGCTCGCCTATTGCCGTCTTACAAGCTGTGACGTTAGTCGGAAGCTTGGCAAAAACTGCACTCGAAAGCGTTTGTTGATCGGCAAGATAATCTTTCGCGAAACTCTGATAAACTTCGAGCCATTGCTCGTTTTTCGAAACTTGAGCCTTCGCGACTGCGGAAAAATAGCCACTGGCCTCTTCCATCATCCCCTGCTCCCAATCCTTTAAGCCAGCTAACATCCAAGCCAGCACGTGTGCCGCATCATGATCGGAAACATCCAGTTCTTTGGACGGAATACCCGGCAACTCCGCCAGCCGAGCCAACACATCGATCAAACTCTTACCCAGCCGCCCAGCCTCCGGAACCGACAGCGCATGCTCCGCACTCAGTTTTGCCTGCTCACTCGCGGCAGTCGATTGACCGTCAAGATAGTTGGCGATTACCGCCTCAATCCCCGACCACGACCGAGTCGGCTCTTGCACTTGTGAGTCATCACGCAACTTTGCAAAAGCCGCAGCCGCCTTGGCAAAATCACGCGCTTTCACCGCCGCTCGCGCCTCACGGTAGAGCTTCGCCACATCGATGGCACTTGAATCAGGCTGAACCACCAGCGGGGCAGGTGGTATAACCTGCATTGGCTTAACCGTTGGCGGTGGCACTGCGACTTTGGACTTCAATCCGATGACTCCAACCAGCAACATCAACAAGAAAATCACGCCCAGCGCCAAAAGACGCAACCTTCGACTCAGCTTCTCTCTCGCCTTACGTTGCACCGCATGTCCTGAGCTTTCAACCTCACCACCGGGAGTCGATTTCAGCCGCTTCAAGGCACCCTCTAAATGTCGAATTAACTCGTCATAAGAGCAATACCGATCGGCTGGGTGGTATGCCATCGCCCGATCCACAATTTTACAGATTGCCGCAGACAGCGACGGATCCGCATCTCCCAAGCTCACCACTTTTTTCTTGGCAGCACGCAAAATTTCGGTGGCCATCGTTTCCTCATCACAAGAAGGTCTGCCGATTAAAGCATGATACAGAGTGGCTCCGAACGCGTAAATGTCGGAACGAAAATCTTCCGGGTAACCTTCGATCGTCTCCGGTGGCACGTAATAAGGCGTCGCCCAAATTTCAGTAGCCTGCGCCAGCCCGCCCTGAGTCACCAACGCGAGCCCGAAATCGACGATCTTCGCATGCCCCTCAGCGTCCAACAAGATGTTCCCCGGCTTGACATCCCGGTGGATCAAACCAGCCGAATGCGCTGCCTTAAGCCCCTGCGCCACCTCAATTGCCAGCGGTAACATCTCGAATTCCGGGATTTTTCCGCGCTCGCGAATTTGATGCTCGAAATGGCCCCCCGGCACCAATTCCATTGCGATGTAGAAGCGACCAAAGGCTTTGCCTGTCGTCAACACTCGCACCACGTGCGGGTGACTGAAGGACGCTGTAATTCTCGCCTCTTCTTCAAAGGCCTTAATCCGCCGCTCATCTGCCGAATATTCCTCACTGAGAATTTTCAAGGCCACCTCACGGTCCAGGGTCTGATCATGAGCGACGAAAACCATGCTCATCCCACCCACGGCGTGACGCCGGGCCAACACGTATGGCCCGAACTCTCGTTTCACCCGCGTCTGGTTGCCGCAAACCGGGCAAATCGCATTGGAAAACGGAGCCAGCGAGGAAACGTCCATTACATTTCCACAAAAATCACAATGAACAAGGGTTTCGCAGCACTCCGGCATGGCGGAAAGCTAGCGAACTCAAGTCCCAGTGCAAACTTGAAACTTGATCCCGATTTTTTTCCTAGCGAGACTCGCGCCGTGGAAATTCAAGTCGAAAATTGTCCGGGCGAGCGCATCGACGCCTTTCTCGCCGCCCGCCTTACCGAGCTATCCCGCTCACGCATCCAAACCCTGATTCGCGAACAATACATCCAAATCAACGGCCACCCCGCCAAACCCCGCGATGCCGTCAAACTTGGCGACCGAATCAGCATCGTCCTTCCCGAGGCCGTGCCCCTGCATAACGAAGCTCAAGACCTACCCTTGGACATTCTATTTGAAGACAACGAGTTGGTGGTCCTCAACAAAGCGTCCGGGATGGTCGTCCACCCGGCTCCCGGAAATCCGGATGGCACGCTGGTCAACGCCCTACTCCACCATTGTCGCGGTAAACTCTCTGGAATCGGTGGAGTCGAGCGCCCTGGCATCGTCCACCGCCTCGACAAAGACACTTCTGGCTGCATCGTGGTTGCAAAATCTGATCTTGCCCATCAATCGCTGGTCGGCCAATTCGCCGGCCGGACCATGGAAAAAGTTTACCTGGCCGTCAGCCAAGGAATCCCCAAACCCGCCAAAGACAGCATTTTTACTCACATCGGTCGCCACCCGGTCAATCGCCAAAAAATGGCTGTGGTCAATCCTCCAGGCGGTAAAACTGCCATCACCGACTACCAAGTGCTGGCGACTGACGCCGCCACCCTGACCGCCTTGGTCCTCTGCCACCTTCATACCGGCCGCACCCACCAAATCCGCGTCCATCTCCACCACAAAGGCAGCCCCTTGGTTGGCGATCCGATCTACGGTAAACCCAGCAAAACCTCCGCACAAACCGGCCGCCTGATGCTCCACGCTTGGCGGCTCACCCTCGACCACCCATTATCCGGCGAGCGCCTCCACTTCGAAGCACCCATCCCGCCAGAATTTACTCCGTGGCTGGACAGCGTCTCGCTAGACTTCTAAAAATATCTCCTGTCTCAATACCCCAGTCATGAACGACGACCTCCTTCCCGACCTGATCGCAGCGGTTGAACAACAGCTAAGCTCACCGCAAACCCCCTATGTTGCCAAAACCCTCGCTCGACTTCTCCAACTCGGACAGGACGAAGCCGAGGCCAAGTCCCAAATCGCGCTCTGCCTCGGCGAAGAAATGGATCAAGTTCTCAGAAAACGCCGCAGTTTCGATGAAAACGCCTACCGCGCCAGTCTCAACGAGCTTCCGCTGGCTGACGACGAAACCAACTTGTAAGCCAAGCACCGCGCGTTAGTCCCCCGCATCGCTCAAATCACGGCACTCCCATCAGCTTTTTCTGCTCGGCGATCCACGCCCGATCTTGATCCGAAAAAATCGTTTCTTGAGCCCGAGAACACCCTCCGTCTGGCTCGACCAAGGTTAGAACACCTTTGGAATAAGAAGTCATCTTGGCAAAAACTTTGCGATCTTTGCGATCCCGCCACTCGCGATAGCCCTTTTTTTCAAGATCGGCGCGCCAGCCCTTGTAGGCAGCCACCGAAACCGCCTCGCCGTGTTTAAGCTGGCCCCAGAGATACTCAGCACCGCCTCGTTGGTAACCCGTGTAGCGTCCCACTACTTCGCCGTTAGGACTGACTAAAATCAAGGTCGGAAAGCCCATCACCTTATAACGTTTCTTCAATTCCTTGTTATAATCATTAATTCGCAATTCTCGATCTTTCATCTCGTTGAGGTCAGAATCGGAATCACGAATTTCGATATGAGCATCCACCTTGAGTCGAACCAACTTTTCGCTCGCCCAGTTCCCGAATTCCTCCTTGGCAAACAACTCCTGGCTCAGGGCTTGGGAATTCGGGCTGGCCATGGAATCGGTAAACCAAATTAACAAAGGCTTACCCTCACGCACCGACAGCTGCTTGGCGAAGGTTTCGTATTGCTCCCACGGTCCGCGCTTCGGTTGGGCAAGCAAGGTGGCGAGCTCTGGAATCACCGCATCCGGATTGTCAGGATCGGTGTAAGCAATATCCTCCTCCGGCGGCAGATTCAGAGCATTGGTGGCAGCAGAACGACTTCCTCCCCCCACCGGCACTCCAAAATCTTGGTTTTTCGCCCGCAGCTGCGGTGGAATCCCGGTCGGGCCAAAAGGACTTGGCGCCGGCTTTTGCTTGGATTTCCCGCCCTTACCCAAGCTAGCACACGAGCATGACACAACAACGAGGATTAACAACCACGGTAAAAATTGCTTCATGATTCAAAATAAGCTCACTTTTTTAAGCGCACTGGAGTTCCACAATAAGAACAACGAAACCACCGGAATAACAAAAGATGCAGGCAAACGGGAATGATGTAGCCGAGACCGGGAAGTTGATGAGCTTTGGAGTTTTTAAGGCACATTCGCGGAACGAAAATCCTTTGGTTGCAAATCCGGCATTTCCCATGAACTCCCCAAATCAAGTAACCCAGCCCGATCCCCGGAAGACTCAAGGGCAAGCCCAGTAACTCGACCGGCACCCAGCCAAAAGTCGCCGGCAGTTCCTGCGACAACAGCAACAGCAGTGACGAGAGAATTGCCAAGGGCAGCAGCAGCGCCAACAACAAGGTGAAACAAGCACCCGCCGAAATCGACAGCGGGTGACTGTGCATCACCCCGCGGATGAAGCGGCGAGATTGCGGATCACGCCCCCGATTGGTTTCCGCCAGCGGCCCGCGAATCAGCGAGACTCGTTCATTGTCCTTGGCCGTCGCCGCAGTCAGTGGCCGCACTGCCGGGCCCGCTAAAGTATCAGTCGATTTAATCCGAGAATGATCGATATCCAAACGAGACCCGCCACTCTCCGGCAGCCGAATCGGAATCGTGGCTAAAACCACACGCCCCACCGGCGCGGCCGCTGCTGGCTCTATCGCCGCCACCTCAAAGTCAGCCGCATCGTGGCTGAGGAAAATCGCCGCTGGAATATCTGCCACTGCCACTTGCTGAGCCGCCAAAAAACTGCCCGGTAAAGGGATTGCAAACGCCGCTGGTGTTATTTGAACCGCCACCTGCGCTGAAATTTTTGGGACTGCGACCACCAGCAGCTCGCGAGTCCAACCCGTCTGCTCACAGGCACCGCCAATCCACTGCTCAACATCGTCGCGCGTCGGGGCCTGTGGCATAATTTCCAAAAGGGCATTCGCTCGCACTAACTCTTTCACCAGCCCATCCACGTCCGCCTTGGCAAGCGTCTCGGCATCGACAAAGCCTGCGGCTTCAAGCAGTTCAAGCGCCGCTGGATCGATTCCAAGCATATTGCAGAGATGGGTCATAAGTGAAAGATTAAGTCGTTACCCTAATCATCGGGCCAACCTTGGCAAGCGGTCATCCCAAAGCGGCCAGCATCTCGCCGAGTTGAACCAATTTCACCCGCCAATCCTCAAGCC
>JAYWAR010000110.1:0-2211 GCA_043782285.1 Akkermansiaceae bacterium
ATCATTTCCTCGATTCTCGCCGAGCAGCTCAGAATCGGCCCCGGCGACTCACTCCGCCTTTACTCGACCCGCAATTTCGAGGCCGTCATGCGTGCCTACAAAACCACCGAAAACCCTCCAATCCGGCTCGCCTTTGCTGAAGCTTGGAAAAATGCCAGCACCAACTTGACAACCGCTTGGCAGGCAAATGGCGATAACTTGACACTGCCCTTCACCGCCTATCGCGAAGCTTATGCCGCTCTCGAAAAAATCCTCGCCCAAGACATCCGCGAGCCCGAAAAAGACCAAATTTCGAATATCTTAGTCGCAATGGACCACTCGACTCAAGACTCGTCCGCCCAAGTTTTTCGTTTCGAGGCTACCCGCAAGGCCAACATCGAACAAGCCATCGCCGCGCTCAACACCAGCGATGCCGAGAAAATCGACGGCGAAACCCTCAAAGGGCTGAAAAGCGTGGTCTTGCCTAAAGAAGCACAGGTCATCGGCGTCTATCAGGCATCGCAAATGGCGGTAACCCCTGATCTTTTCATCCCGCTGCCCCTCGCCCAAAATCTCGCCGGGCTCGATCAAGCGGTACAAGGCATCGCTCTGCGACTCGACAACCCTTACGCCGCAGAAACCTTTGCCGCCAGCGCCCGCCAAACCTTAGGTTCAGACTGGTCCCTCATCACTTGGGGCCAACAATACCAAGCCTTCTTCTCTCTCATCGAGCAACAACGCGGCATGATGTATTTTATGCTCTCATTCATCATCCTCATTTCCGCCTTCTCGATGATGGCGGTGATGTTTACCGTCACCATCCAGAAACGGCGAGAAATCGGCGTCATGAAAGCCCTCGGCGCAGCACCCGGCCAGATCGTCCGAGTCTTCCTCTACCAAGGTATGATCCTCGGCACTCTGGGTGCGATCCTCGGCGTCGGCCTTGGCCGCCTCGTCATTCATTTCCGCGGAGAACTTCAAATGGTTCTCCGCAGTGTCGGCTTCGACCCCTTCAGCTCGTCCTTCACCGGCTTCGACATTCTGCCTGCCTACAACGACCCGCTCGAACAATTGATTTTCGCGCTCATGGCCTTCATTCTCTGCTCACTCGCTGCCTTCATCCCCGCCTTCTTTGCCGCCCGCAGCGATGCCGCAAAATCTCTGCGAAACCTCTAAACCATGGACATCTGGATCATCCGCGACGGCGAAAAAACCGGCCCTATTCACGATTTCGAAATCCGGCGACAAATCGAAGAGGGTCGGCTCTCCGCCACCACCCCCGCTTGGCACGAGGGCCTCGACGTTTGGAAACCGTTGATCGAGATTGACCTCTTCACCCGCGAATTCGAGCACACTCGCCTGCCCCAAGTCCCTTCACCTAGCGAGTCTGAAAATACTCGTGAGCCCGATCCATCGGCTCCGCCCTTGTCGCTCGCGCCAACCCGCTATGGTCGAAGGTTCTGGGCCCGCTGGTTTGATCTTTCGCTCTACTCAGGCATGTGGTGGCTCGGCATGTGGGCGGCTCGCCAAGACCTCGAAGCCGCCTTGCTCAACCCTTGGGTGATGTTTCTCCGATACCTGCCTTGGTTCGCCTTTGAAGCCCTGTTGCTGCATCAGTTTGGCACCACGCCCGGGAAATGGCTGCTCGGACTCGAAGTCCACAACCGCGACGGCTCGCGCCTGAGTCTCACCGAAGCGGTCCGCCGCGCCTTACGCGTGATGTTCTCCGGAGTCGGCTTCGGCTGGGGACTGCTGGCGGTGTTTTGCCAAGCTCTCAGCCTGTTCACCGCCAAACGTCTTGGCTCTGCGCTATGGGACCACTCCGGCGGCCACCAAGTCACTTCCAGCCCACTCAAACCTTTTCGCCTGATTGCTCTCATTGTATTATTTTTCGGGGCACTCCAATTGCAAATGATCGTCATCTCACCTTATTTGTTCAAAGTCGCCGGTGAAACATTCCCCGAACTCAAAGCGGAATACGATCGGAATCCGCCGTGGCACCTGCCGCAACGATCTGTACCTGCCCCCTGAGCACCGCTACCCCGGCACACTCACCGCCAGAAAAATAAGATTTCCGCAAAAACCAGCTTGCCAAGTCGAGAGCTTGCATCTATTCCTGTCGCCCCGCGCAAGCGGAAATGAAGGCGAGGATAGCTCAGTTGGTAGAGCAGTTGGCTTTTAATCAATTGGTCCTGGGTTCGAGTCCCAGTCCTCGTACTTCCTCTCATTTTC
>JAYWAR010000111.1:0-2208 GCA_043782285.1 Akkermansiaceae bacterium
GTCACGGTTTTGCGAGCGTCGCCCCGCTGATCTAGAGTTAGATCTTTCCACCCGGAATACTCGGTGGTGATCGAAACCGGTGAGCTGGTCGAAATGGAATACTCGCTGTAAGTCCATGAACCGTCGGGTTTGAGAGTCGATTCAAGGCGGCCGTGAGTGGTGGAATTGGTGGGGTTCTGGACGTAAGTGGAAGTGGTGGTTTGGGGCGATTGGCCGGGAAAATCGTAGGCCTCGGTGCTGGAGACGAGACGCTTCATCCCAAGTTCACCGCCCGTGGTACTGGTGGAATAGTCGTCGTAATCCTCGCGGGTCTTGGAAGTGAGAGTGAGGGCACCGATGGTTCCGGCGGCATCAACGGAAGCGGTCAAAATTTCACGGACGATTGTATAGTCCCACCATTTGGTGCCGCGCTCGACGTAAGTGAGATTTTCTTGTGAGAGGATTGGACCGGCGGTGCTGTCTCCCGAATACAGGTTGGTGGTGACGGTGGCAGGCTTGCCGTTAGCATCTAGGGTTTGCGCAATTTGATGGGTAATGGTGCGGGTGCCGCCGACTCCAGTAGTTTCTTTTTGGCTATAGATTAGCACGTCGTCTCCGCTCGAGCCGTTAGGCCGTTTGAAAATCACATCGTTGAGCGGGGTTTTTGTTAAAAATTCGGTGGTGACGTAAAAGCCGCCGGATTTGTTGAGCGAGGCAGCATCCCGCTTCCAGACTCGCAAGCGCCAGCCGCGATCAGGTGCTGGCAGAACATCGACGAGGGTAAACACATCATCGGTCAAAATTTGGTGGATGAATTCCGAAAAATCCCCGGCAGCTGGTTTTTTCAAAATCTCAAACAAGGCTTCCGACTGCACAAAAAGACAGGACGGATGGAAGGTGGCGGCGGAAAGTTGCGGTTGGGAAAGCTCCAAGTTAATCTGCATTTGTTGCTGCGGATTGTCCGAAAAATAACGGCCAAACAACTGGCCGAAATCGGGCAGATTGCCATTTTTCTCGAACGCGGCTTGGCCGAAATCACTGAGCGTTGTGGGTTTTGGATAGCGGGCGAGACCGACCTTGATTCCCCATTCGAGACTTTTACTTTGAGGGTAAGAACTGCCGCCGGAACCTTGACTGCCACAAGGACCACCGCCACCGCTGCAGGTGCCGCCGGGAGGATTGGTTGCCCAAGCGGGCAGAGTCGCGGCAATAAGCAAGGAGGTGGCGAGAATCAGCGGGCGGAGCGGGGTCATGCGAGTGGCGTTTGGGAACAGATTTTGAAAGCGGATTTTAGAAATTTATTGGGAAAGCGTGGGCGAGCTCTCGCGGTGAAGGCGGGCGCTGAGGACCCGGCAGGCATCGGTGGCGGCGTAGGCGAGGGCCGGTTGGCGGGCGGCGAGCTGTTGGAGTTTGGGCAGATCTGCGGCCTCGCCGGATTGCCCGAGGCTGGCGAGAGCCGGGAGCTGGAGGGCGGCGCTGCCGTTTGGCTGATAGGCGATTTTGCGCAAAGTTGGCCGGAAATCATCGGCAGCGAGAATCCCTGCGGCAGTGACTGCGGAGACTCGGATCGACTGGCTGAGGCTGGAGCCGTCTTCCAAAGCATGAACGAGCCATGGCTTGAGGGTCGCGATGGCTTGACGGCAATCGACCCCACTGGCCGAGCGGGTGAGATCGACGAGCATCATCAGGGTGGTGCCGGGGATCGAGGTTTGGCCGAGCGCAGGATCGGTGGCAGCGGCGGCGAGGGATTGTAAAACCTCGGCAGCGATTGCCGGGGAGGGAGTGGCGAGGCGATTGGCGGTGGCTTGAGCCGAGCGAGGATTGAGCCAAACCGCGAGGTATTGGACGGCGTAATCACGGATCACCTCCGGCTGATGGGCGTCGTTCAGCAGCGCGGTGAAATTGCCCGCAAACCGCACGGGATCGGTCTCGTGGCTGAGAATCTGGGTCATGATGTCATTGGCAATGACGTAGCCATGCTCGGGGATTTCCGCCTTGGCGGCTCCTTGTTGCAGCAATTGGTAGAGCGCGCGGATTTCAGGTTCGCTGCACTCGGTGGCGAGGGTGCTGCGCAGCAGGTTGATGCGGACTTGATAGGGCTGGCCGAGATCGGTGAGGAAAGCCAGTCGAGTGACTGGCGGCGGCGGGCGGTGGAGCGAGGGACGGCGGGCGGCAGAAAGGTTTTTTGCAGGGTTTGCAACGGGATCGATACGCGCCGCGAGAATGCGG
>JAYWAR010000112.1:0-6134 GCA_043782285.1 Akkermansiaceae bacterium
CCGAGGCAGACTCGGGAGTGGAGGTTTTTTGAAGAGCTGAAACTTCGTTGGTAAGAACGGCAGCTTCTTCTTCGAGGATGGCAGGAGCTTCCTCGGTGATGACAGGAGCTTCCTCGGTGATGACAGGAGCTTCTACGTGGATGACAGGGGCTTCTACGTGGATGACAGGGGCTTCTTCGGTGAGGATGGTGCTTGGTTTTTGTTGGTTGATCGCGATGAGGCGGAGGACCTCGGCTTTGGCAGCGGCGATGCGGCCGGAGTTTTGAACGGGACCAATTTTTTGGGAGACGATTGGGCGGGATGGGTCGTTGAGACCGGCGAGTTTGGCTTCAGCTTTTTCAAGCGCTTCGATGGTGAGCGCTTCGCGTTTTCTGACTTCGCCGGCGAAACGGCTGGAAACGGCGACCGATTCTCGGAGGCGCTCGATTTCGGCGTGGAGCTCAGCGCTGTCGTTTGGGCGATTCTGGAGGATGCTGAGCTGCTCGCGAGCGGTGGAAAGCTCATTTTCAAAGGCGAAGCTGCGGGCTTTCTGCGCTTTATCGGCTTCGTTGGCGCGGGCGTTGAGGTTTTTGAGGGTTTCTTGGGCTTTTTTGAGCTCAGTTTCGAGGGTGGGAATCCGCTTGGCTTCGGTTTCGAAGGTTTTGCGAGCGGTTTCGAGTTCGGCGGTGGTTTGTTCGAATCGAGCTTTGGAAACTGAGGTGGTTTGGAGGTTTTCTAGCTCGGCTTTTAAGGTTTTGTGGGCGGCTTTAGATTTTTCGAGGGTAGCTTCGAGGTTTTTCACCCGTTCTTGCTGGCTCTTATCTTGGTTGGGAGTGGATTTGTGAGGAGTTGCCGCAGGTTTGGTGGCGGAACCACGGATGGACCAGCCCAAGAAGGCACAAGCGGCAGCGATGACTGCGACCAAAGGAAGGGCGTGGGTGAAGTTTTCAATCATAAGTATTTTTGGAAAATGCACGGTCAATCGCGCGTGACTACCTACTGTGGCGGTGCGTGCCGGTCAACTTCATTGCCATCAGGAATTTTTCAGGCATGATCGGGGAATGATCCGATTTCTCGGCAGCGGAACCTTGGTTTTTTTTCGCTATCTTGGTGAGATCTGCAAGCTGGTGGCGGCGATTGGCGATTCGTTGGTTCACGGCACGATTCGTTATCGGATAGTGCTTGAGCAGATTGCGGAAACTGGGTTTCGCTCGCAAGTGGTAGTGATTGTGACCGGGGCCTTTACGGGCGCAGTGCTGGCGGCTCAGGCTTTGTTTCAATTTAAACTGGTCAATATGGAAACTGGCGGTGGCCCCTTGGTGAGCATTGGAATGCTCCGTGAACTGGGACCAACGGTGACGGCGCTGATGCTGGCTGGCCGAGTAGGCGCGGCGATGGCCGCGGAAATCGGGACCTTGAAAGTGACCGAGCAGATTGACGCGCTGCGCTCGATGGGAGTGCACCCAATCGACTATCTGGTAACGCCGCGGTTTTTAGCGATGCTGATCGCGATGCCGTTGTTGATTGCCGAGTCTGCGGCATTTGGGATTGGGGCGTCTTGGTTGGTCGGCACCCAAAGTTTTAGCGTCAATGGCGCTTATTGGCTCGACCAAATGAATCGCCATACCGATGGCTCGGATGTCTTCATCGCGATGGTCAAGGGGTTAATCTTCGGGATGCTAATCGTGATTTTATCTTGTCACCAAGGGCTCAAGGCTGAGCAAGGAGCGGTCGGTGTCGGACGCGGCACCACTCGGGCGATGGTCTATTCGTCGCTGGCGATTTTAATCGTCAACTTCGGGCTGACCATGGTGTTGAGCCTTATTTTCCCGGCTAAAGCTACGGCTTAGATCGTGTATTCGACGCCGGGCTCGGGGATGATGATTTCAGTCTTCGGCAAAAGGCGCTCGATTTCTTGGCGAAACCAAGAGACTGCGCCGTCGTCACCATGGACGAGAAAGACTTTTTTCGGGGCAACTTTGAGGATGTAATCGAGAATTGCATCGCGGGTGGAATGGCCGCTGAAGTCGAAGATCCGCATTTCGCAGTTGAGTGGGACTGCGGGGTGGGCGGGATCGAGCACCACCAATTCGCCGGGTTTGGCCATGCGGATTTTACCACCGGGCGTTTCGGGATCGGCGTAACCGACAAAAAATAGCCCGTGCTTGGCATTTTCCAAAACTCCTTGGCGGGCAAAATTGTTGGAAACCGTTTTTTCCGACATCATGCCGCTGGAAAGTGCGTAAATGCAGCCCGGGTGAAATGGAATCGGGCCCTTGCGTTTTTTGCTACCCGCTTCGAGCTCCATGTCCTTGAGGAAACGGAAATTCGGCAAATGACGGCGTGAATGGCCGCTGAAGCGGTCGTAAACTTGAGTCATTTTGGTGCTCAGTCCGCCAATATAAACGGGCGTGTGTTTTGGGATCAGCCCTTCTTTTTTGAAGCGGTGAATCATGGCGAGAACTTCTTGGGTTTTGCCCATTGCAAAAACCGGGATGAGTACCGAGCCTTTACGCTCGATCACTCCTTTAATTGCTTCAGCGAAGGCGTTTTCCTCGGTTGGGCGGTCGTATTTTGGATCGCGAGCTTGTTCACCACGGGTGGTTTCGACAATTAGCGCATCGACGGTTTCTTCGGGGAAAAGTGCGCCTTTTTGGAGAGTGCTGTGCTCGAAATTGACGTCACCGGTGTAGAAAACCTTTTTACCTTCGGCTTCGATCATCACGCCAACTGAGCCGAGAATGTGACCGGCATCGTGGAATGTGGCGCGCATCGAACCTGCGGGATCGAGGTCAAAGGGGCGCTGGATGTTGCGGGTTTCAAAGTCCTCCTCAATCTGGTCGAGCTCGCGGTGTTCGAATAGAGGGTATTCCGCGATGCCGTGCTCGATACGTTTCGACTGCATCACGTTCACCGAGTTATGAAGCATCGCGCTGGCGAGCCCGGCAGTTTCGGGAGAGAGGAAAACCTTTGCTTGGGGCTGATCTTGGAGGAAAACGGGGAGGGTGCCGACGTGATCGAGGTGCGAATGGGTGATGATAATCGAGTCCGCAGTGCCAGCTTGGAGGAACTCATAATGGGGTACTGCTTCCGAGCCTTCGTGCTTCGGATGCATGCCAGCGTCGAGCACGACCTTGGCGGTTTGGGTTTTAAGCAGATAGGAATTCGCGCCGATACCGGCGTGGCGACAGAGACTTTTAAAGATCATGGGAAAAGGCGGAACAGCCGAATGGCTTGCGGAGCATGAGGGCAGAGTCTCCGTCTGTCAACCCACCCCCGTGAATACCCTACGTGTGAGAGGGGGGAGCTGAGCTTTGGAAATGATTTTATCCGTGTTTGAAACGGACTTGGTATTCCCGGTGAAGAGCGGCGTGTTTAATTTGCAACTCCTTCAGTGTTAAAACTTCTAAAGTTTCACATGAATCTATCGAGATTTGGAGAAATTCCTGCAAGCTTTGAATCCTGCCAACCCAGAGTCCTTGGGAGATTCCTTGGGAGATTCCCTCCAAGCGGCCTTCTGCTTTAAGTTTTTCGGCGACGGACATGGCAGTTTTTTCGAGTTCAGGGTTAGTCGAGAGGGTAAGGTAGATTCCTTTCGCGTCAAGGTTACTGTCGGAATGGAGTGCGTAAAGTAGCATGAGACCGAGCAAATTGTCGGGGAATTCATGGGCAGGAAATCCAGCCAGCCATTGGAAAAATCGCAGTAATTCTTTTTGCCGGGAGAGTTTCATGAGTTGCAATACGACGCGCAAGCGGGTGTCGTGCTCCTGCGTTTCTGGGTCGAAGTGGGTGAGGTCGAGCAGTAAGTGGTGGAATTTTGGGAGAAAAGGTAGCAGATCGGTGGCGAGTTTTTCGGGTAGCTGGAACAAGTCTTCGAAGGTGGTGGAAGTGTTCCAAGTGTCTGGGCCTTGGTGGAGGACCAGTGGCAGCACTGGCGGCAGCGGAAAGCCGTGGGTCTTGTGGTGCTGGGTGAAAATCTCCGTCAGGTAGCCAAGCAAGCGCAGCGGCATGGCGGGGTCAGGGCTGCTTTGGTGCTCGAACAAAAGATAGAGCAAAGTTTCTTGTTCGCCGCTGTGGACAGAGAAGAGCAGATCAGAATGTACTTGTTGCAGGCTGGATTTAACGAAGGAACCGGGCAGCACGATCAACGAAGGCCAGTCGATTTTCGCAGCGATCGCAGGCGGTAAGTGGCTTTTAAAAAATGCGGTAGCGTGCTCGGGCTGGGAAAAGATGGCTTTAAAAAACCCGTCGTGGGTGTGTGCGGCGGGGATGAGATCGGGTTTTTCCACAAGGTAGAGATTCGATCAGAGCTCGGGTTGGGGCAAGGATCGTTTCGCCGCTCGGAGTTCTGGAGAGCGGGGTAAAGTGTTGAAAGCGGGGGAGAACGGGTTGAGCGTGAACTTAATTATTTTTAATCATTCATGCATTGACCTCGATTTTTCTTGGTGAGGATGGTGGCTTGACTGCGCTGCCCCTGGAGGTGTCGATAGTACAGGCGATCGAGGATCGGTGCTTGTCGTGGCAATAGTTCTATCAAATTTTCATCATTCGCTGCTTATGGATTTTCATTCTCAACTGGCTGTCATCGGTGGTGGTCCGGCAGGCCTGCGCGCGGCGGAAGTTGCCGCCAGCGCTGGCCTTCAAGTGACGCTTTACGACGGAAAGCCCTCGGTTGGCCGAAAATTTTTGGTCGCCGGTAAAGGTGGCCTTAACCTGACTCACGGCGAGGCTCACGATCGCTTCATCGGCCGCTACTCCGGCCCCGGTCAAGCTGCCGAAATTTGGGACAAGCTCATCGCAGGTTTTGATCCCGCAGCGTTACGAGCATGGGCGGCGGAGCTTGGGGTAGAAACTTTCCAAGCGACCAGCGGTCGGGTTTACCCCAAGGCGTTGAAAGCGGCACCCTTGCTTCGGCGTTGGATTGAACGCTTGCGTGGCCTTGGGGTTCGCTTCGAGATGAATCACCGTTGGAACTCGCTGGAACTTGGGCCCCCTTATCAACTCGGTTTTGCCAATGGCAGTCGCAGCACTGCGGATTCGATTCTCCTTGCCCTTGGCGGCGGCTCGTGGCCGAAAACGGGTTCCGATGGGGGCTGGATCTCGATCTTTGAGTCTCTCCAGCTCGCTCACCAGCCGCTGGCGGCGGCGAATTGTGGTTGGGAACATGCTTGGCCTGAGGCGGTGCTTGCCCAAGCAGAAGGCCAAGCGTTGAAAAACCTCCATGTTCGTTGCGGTGATCATTGCGTGATCGGCGAATTGATGCTCACCCGCTACGGGCTGGAAGGAGGCGCGATTTACCAGCTTGGTCAGGTCCTGCGCGCGATGTCGCAGCCGGCAATTACTCTCGATTTTAAGCCGACCTTCACTCACGTTCAGCTTGTTGCAAAGATGCAGTCGGTCCGCCGCGATTTTTTGGATGCCGCGCGTATTCGCTGGAAACTGAGTGTTCCAGCCTACGCGATCCTCGCCCAGAAACCTTGGCTTGATGTCGAATCGCTTGCTCACGAAGTGAAAAATTGCCAGATTCTGCTGACGCGGCCGCGGCCGCTCGTCGAAGCGATTTCCTCGGCGGGTGGTGTTTGTTGGAGCGAGCTCGATGATCGGCTGATGTTAAAAAAGCTGCCTGGGGTTTTTGTGGCGGGAGAAATGATTGATTGGGAAGCACCGACTGGAGGATATCTGATGCAAGGTTGTTTTGCCACTGCCACCTGCGCTGCTAAGTCGGCGGTAGAATGGCTCAGATGAGTGAACGATCAGGAGCGAAAAAAGGGGTTATTTTTACCTGCCAGCCAACCATCAACCAAAAGGGCGGGCCCGCGCTCCATTGGCTCGCCGACTGCAATTGTGGTGTTTTCTGGGTGAAGTCGGTTGGTGGGCTTCAAACAGGCCGTGAATTTCAAGATTCCCCGAGCGGTAGGTGTCGTGCTACGCTTCGGCATGGGAAAAGCTTATGAGGCGCATCAAGCGCGAGTGGTGGCTTTGCAGGGGCTGGGCAAAGATTTGGCGCGGCGGGCAAAATCCAAATGCGAGCTGACAGGCGCGTCCGGGGTACCGCTGCGGGCTTACGAAGTGCCTCCCGTGGCTGTGGAGCCCAACCTGGTGCGGACCTTGTTGCTGAGTGAGGCTTGCCACGAGGTTCTTGAACAACCGCGGCG
>JAYWAR010000113.1:0-2189 GCA_043782285.1 Akkermansiaceae bacterium
TCGAAATCGATCCGATACACTCGTGCATCCATCGCTTTAATTTCCCGCAGTGTGCCGTCATCCCCAAGTCAGTGAAGGAAGTGACGGGTGAAGATATCCGTGCCATCGCAAACATTTCAGGAAAGGTGGATGTCGTGTTCGGCGGTGCTCCGTGCCAAGGCTTTTCGATGATTGGGAAACGCGTGCTCGACGATCCCCGAAATAGTTTGGTGAGGGATTTTGTACGGATCGTGACCGAACTCGACGCGGATTATTTCGTCTTCGAAAATGTCAAAGGACTAACTGTTGGTAGCCAACGCAAGTTTTTAGAAGAACTGATCGAAGCCTTCGAAGCACGAGGTTATAATATACGCTTACCATGGTCCGTCCTGAACGCCGCTTCATACGGAGTTCCCCAAGATAGAAAGCGACTGTTTTTACTTGGTGCCAAAAATGGCCTCAAGATTCCGCTCTATCCGAACCCCACAACGACGCGAGCAGGACGGCATCCAGAAGTCAGTCTAGTCGCCGGCCCCACTTGCAAGGACGCATTGGAGGATCTTCCTGATGCAGATCGTTTCAGAACTCTACAGGGCGACGACGAAGTGATTACCACCACTTGGGGTGAACCATCGGCCTACGCACGGGAAATGCGTTGTCTCGACGACACATCGTGGCATTTCGGCGTTCCACGTCTTTGGAATTCCGATGTGCTAACATCAAGCGCTCGTACTACGCATTCTGATATTTCTCGTCTGCGGTTCACTGAGACCGCTCCCGGTTCTGTGGAACCAATCTCACGCTTTTTCAAACTGTCTCCCACGGGTGTCTCCAATACTCTTAGAGCTGGAACGGACGCCGCCCGAGGAGCTTTCACCAGTCCACGCCCGATTCACTATCGCTATCCCCGTTGCGTCACTGTCCGCGAGATGGCTCGCTTGCACGGATTCCCCGATTGGTTCCGGTTTCATCGAACGAAATGGCATGGAGCACGGCAAATCGGCAATGCTGTCCCACCGCCGTTAGCGCGGGCGGTCGCATCCTCTATCATCACCGCTATGGGGATCTCCCCCCTGCGCAAAACAGAATCATTTTCGTTAGGTGATCCTTCGCTTCTCGCCATGGAAATGTCCCATGCTGCCGCGTTCTGGGGAGTAGAAAGTCCAACCCAGAAAAGGGATCGCAAGAGCGGGGCGAAGAAGCGTTCGCAAATAGAAACCGAAGCCTGTCGCTTGTCCGGCATAGCGATTTAATTGTATGAACGAAAAGCAGCCCAATCGTTATCAAGCACTTGTTGCCGATGTATTTTTTCATTCCTACAAAAAAGGTGCAACAGTCGTGGCCTTCACCCGCGAAGAGCTGATCGCAACTGCAACCAAGCTCGGAATCGTAGTACCGAAGAACGCTGGAGATATCATCTATTCCTTCAGATATAGAAATCCTTTACCGGATCAGATCCTCAAAACCCAACCTAGAAACAAGGAATGGGTTATAGAAGGCGCTGGCAGGGCACTGTATGAATTCCGCCTCGTCACGATCAATCGCGTCGCTCCAAATCCGAATCTCATTACAATTAAAATTCCCGACGCCACGCCGGAAATCATTAACTCCAATTCTCTATCAGACGAACAAGCTCTGCTCGCGCGCGTCCGCTATAACAGGCTGATTGATATCTTCCTCGGCATCACCGCTTACTCACTTCAAAATCACTTTCGCACCACCGTGAAGAGCCTTGGGCAAATCGAGATCGACGAGGTTTATGTCGGCATCGACCGCCACGGTTGCCAATACATTATTCCAGTGCAGGCAAAGGGCGGGAATGATCAGCTATCGACCGTGCAGGCGAAACAAGACATCGCCTGCTGTGCCGAGAAATTTCCCAATCTCGTCTGCCGCGCGATCTCCGCGCAGTTCATGGACGACTCGCGGATTGCGATGTTTGAGCTTTGTCTGGATGAAGCCGGATTGTTGAAAACGGTGGAGGAGCGGCACTATCTGCTAGTTCCGGCGGAGCACATCGGACCGGCGGACTTGGAGGGTTATCGCAAAGCCTCGCGGTGAAATTGGGGCGGAGAATAAAGGAGTCACGACACTCTTTGGGGGTGGCAATGGGAGGTGAAAGGAAAAGCGTCGAACGCACCCAGACTTCGCATTTCATTGGCGGGCGGACCAGAGTGTCCACCCTTCTTGCACCCGCGGCCTGTCTCCTC
>JAYWAR010000114.1:0-6097 GCA_043782285.1 Akkermansiaceae bacterium
CCGCCAACCATCGAGATTGCCGACTCATCCCATATAATTACAAAAATGAAGACCCAATGTCCAGAATAAGACTCTGACAAAAGGCCTGTCCCTCTGTCACGTCCCTCTGTCACGCTCGCCTCAAGTGCGGTTTCATTCTTGATGTTGAAGGCCGTTTGGAACCTTGACGATACCGGTTCTTGCGATTTCTATGCGATGAGTTGCACCTCAAGTCTGCCGTTTTGCGCGGGTAATAGCAGGGCTCGGGTGGCAATGAACTGCGGAGTAGGCACGTGGCGCTTTTAGTGGATGAGTTTGATTCCAGCAAGAACACAAGAATGGGAGCTCCGTTCAACTGACAAGTCGGTGGTCAGGCCACGGAATTCGGCTTGAGCCAATAGAGCACGGCCATTCTGACAGCGATGCCGTTTTCAACCTGGTCATTGATCAGGCTGCGTTCGTAGTCCATGACTGCGTCGCAGAGTTCGACGCCGCGGTTCACCGGGCCGGGGTGCATCAAGTAGAGGCCGCGTTTGCGGATTTCTTCGAGGCGGGCGTCGGTGACCCCGTAGAGCTTGTGATATTCGCGGATGCTGGGGAAATACTGGACGTCTTGGCGCTCCATCTGGACACGGAGGAGATAGACGACGTCCGGGCTCCAGGCCATCGCCTCTTTGTAGTTGGTGAAGCGCTGGATGTTTTCCGGGCCACTGCGCGGGACCAGCGAGCCGGGGCCAAGGTAGGCGACCTCGACTCCGAGCTTTTTCAAAATAGTACTGGTCGAACGGGCGACACGGGAATGGAGGATGTCACCGACGATTAGGACTTTTTTACCGGCAGGATCGGGGAATTTCTCCTTGATGGTGAAAGCATCGAGCAGTGCTTGGGTGGGATGGGCGTGGGCACCGTCACCGGCGTTGATGACCGAGGCTTTGGTTTGTCTGGCAATCATTCCGGGTAAGCCGGAGCGGCCGTGACGGACGATGATGTAGTCAGTACGCATTGCCTGCAGCGTCTCGACGGTTTCACGGACCGACTCGCCTTTGGTGATCGAAGAATGGCCGACGTCGAAATTGGTGACATCGGCGGAGAGGCGTTTGGCGGCGACCTCGAAGGAAGAGTGGGTGCGAGTGCTCGGCTCGTAGAACAGCATCAACACCGACTTCCCCTTGAGTGCAGGAACTTTTTTCACCGAGCGGGTGAAGAGCTCTTTGAAAGGGATCGATTGCTCGAGGAGGTGTTCAATTTCCTCGCGGTCGAGCGCTGCGATGTCGAGTAAGTCTTTACGTGCCATGCTGAAGGTTGGGAAAATAATGAAGTGAGCCGAAAACGATGACCAACAGCGCGGCCATCGCAATGAAGGCGGCGTGATGAAGGGAGAGCGGTTTCCTTAAAAAAATGAAGACAGCGATCAACAATCCGCCCGCGATACCGCCCATGGCAACCTTGATTTCAAGATCATAAAAATAGTAGCCCACCGCGCCAGCAACGACCGCGAGGTAGCCCAGCGCCACGATCACTGGGTGGGCTCTGAGGACCCGCGGTGCGGCCCCTGAATTTTGGATGGCGAGCTGTTGCAAGCGGCGGATCTCGAGGATTTGTAAATCGCTGTGGCGGCAAATCGGCAGCGCCGCATCAAGCACAGGCTTCACAATTCGCGGCGAACTGACACGCGGTGGCGACGGCAAGCGCTCGGAGCGTTTGAGGGAACGGACGATTTTGGGCGGCGGCGCGAGACCCACCGGCTGAGCGGCAAGCAAACTCTCCAGCATTTGTGCGGTGGCCTCAGGTTGTTGAGCTTCGCTGGCGGCAGCTTCCTCAATTGGCAAAGCTGCCTCAGGCGCTGAGATTTCCTCAATCGTCGTCGGTCCGGGAGTCCCAAAGGACTCACGGAGTTTTGCCAGTTCTTCCGCAGATTTTTTGTGCTGAGGAAGCAGGCTCATGGATTTTGTGATTCGACAATTTTGACCTGATCCAGCCCATCGCTCCCTTCCAACGAAACCCAGACATGATCGAGACGGCGGGTTTCAAGGGCGATCCCAACGTAGTCCGGCTGGATCGGCATTTCGCGGTGGCCGCGGTCGATGAGCACCGCAAGTTCGACCTTGGCCGGGCGGCCATAGTCCGCCAGCGCACCCAAGGCCGCGCGAATCGTCCTCCCGGTGAAAAGCACATCGTCCACCAAGATGATATGCGCGCCATCGACCGCAAAAGGAATGTCGCTTTCTTGGATCGAGGGGTTTTCGCGGAGATGCTCAAAATCATCGCGATAGAGCGAAATGTCGAGCACCCCGAACGCCAGCTCCCAGTCATCTTGCTCGGCAAGAATCGTCAAGATCCGCTCGGCCACTTCATCACCACGGCTACGGATGCCGACCAGTGCGATCGGTTGACCACAGTTTTTTTCGAGGATCGCGCGGGCAAGGCGCTCGACGCCGGCAGCGATTTCTTCAGCAGTGAGGAGGTGTTGCATGAGTCAAAAGTTAAGGATTCCGATGTCGCGGCGGCGTTGTGCGCCCTCAAATTCGATCAAGTCGGCGGCAGCGTGGGCTTGAGTGACAGCTTCTTCGCGAGTGCTGCCACCGGCGACGACGGCGAGCACCCGGCCACCGTGAGTTTCCCAATTTCCGGCGGCATTCTGGTGGGTGCCAGAATGATAGACGCGGGCCCCAGCGATTTTTTCGAGACCGGAGATGGGGTCGCCGTTACGTGAGGTTTCGGGATATCCGGCGGAGGCGAGGATCACACAAACGCTCCAGCCATCGCTGAAACTCAGCAGCTCACGCCGCAACTGACCTTGCGCACCCGCGAGGCAAAAAGCTGCGAGATCGCCCTGCACCAAGGGCATCACCGCTTGGCACTCGGGATCCCCAAAGCGGCAGTTGTATTCGATCACTTGCGGCCCTGACGGCGTGAGCATGATCCCAAAGTAAAGAAACCCCCGGTAAGGTAAATTTTCGCGACCAAGCCCGGCCACCGTGGGTTGGACGATTGTTTGTTCGATTTGCGCAAGTAAGTCCGGCGAAATCAACTGACGGCTGGCGACGGCCCCCATACCTCCGGTATTCGGGCCGAGATCGCCATCATTGGCACGCTTGTAATCACGGGCTGGGGTAAAAATCAGGTACTGGTCGTCGATCACTGCCGCGAAAACCGAAACTTCCGGGCCAGTCAGGTATTGCTCAACAAGCACCCGCCCCGGACCAAAACGGCCTTGAGTGAAAACCTCATCGAGAAAACTCAGTGCCGAGGCCGCATCCGGACAGACCGCCACCCCTTTGCCTGCGGCGAGTCCATCAAATTTCAACACTGTCGGGTATTCTCCGGCGATTGCGGTGAGCGCTTCTGCCAGTGTGGCGGTGGCGGTGGCACGCGCGGTGGGAATTCGATTACGGACCAAAAATTCTTTGGCAAACTCTTTACTTGCTTCGAGTTGCGCCGATTGCTTGGGCGGTCCCCAGCACGGGATTCGATGTTGTTGACACAAGTTGGCAAGCCCCTCACCTTTCACCAGATAGCTTTCCTCACCCGCCACGCACAGGTCGATGGCATTGGATTTCATCCACGCCACCAAGGATTCCAAGCCATCGGCTGCGACCGGTTTGGCCAGCTCGAAAATCGCCGCACTGCCCGGAAAACAAAATAACTCGGGTTTCCCAGCGGATTCCGCCAATGCCCTCACCAACGCGTGTTCGCGCCCACCTTTGCCGACAACCAAAATTCTCATCTGCGGCAGTTTTCGCGAAATTTAGCGCCCGACTCAACTCTGAATCGTGACCGGTGGTGGAGAATGTTGATTTAATGCGTCTCAAGCGACCAGCCGCGGGCCGCCAGCTCGTCTCGGGTGCGCTCGCTGGCTCCACCGCCCAACAACAAGCAAGGCTTGCGCCCCCCCCAATCCTCACGCTGAGCAAATTCCGCAACCTCCGGCGTCCAGCTCAAATGATCCACCGGAGCTGCCACCAGCAATTGCCCTTTGGCATCCAGCACTCCCGGCAACCGACCGATCAACTCCAACGCCACATACGAGGAATTCCCGGCTTGCTGACGCTGGACCAGCAAAATCAATGCCTGGTCTAAAAACTCAACTTGCCGGCGAGTTTCACAGTTGGCCGCGACCTCGACCGCCGCCGCACGGTTTTTGACCTCCCCGAATGCCTGCAACGAGCGCAAGATCGAGCGCCGCAAGGTAATCGAAAGCGCTTGATTCGAAGCATAGCGCCGGCTGACGGCTTCTGGAACTTCCATGCCTGCCATCACCTGCTGGTTTTTCAGGGTCAACTCGGCGGGCGTCAACGCGTAAATTTCCTCAGGTAAACCGACCACCTTGCTTGCGGTGAGCGCCACCGATGCACCACCAGAAACCACTGCTGCACCAATTCGCAATGGTAATCCACCCGAAAAGAACACCCATGCGACTTTTTCAATCTCTTGTTGCAGCCGCGGGTTGTCCGTGTACGGATCGACTCCGAGTTGCTTGGCGCATGCTAACTTGGCGGCATCGAAGCCAATCACCCCTCTCATCGCGTTGCCGACCCCCGAATCGGTGTGAGGCTCCTCGTTGCCGTCGATTCGCTCCTTGAGGTTTGAAGCGGCGTTACCGACCGACTGCCCGACTTTTTTGAAAAAATGACCGAGTGTTTTAGGTACGGCCGCCACCGATTCCACCGGATTTTTGACGATATTTTTCACCGCTTCGATCGGTTGCTCAAGCGAGCGCTTCACCCCTTCTGCGAACAAATCACTTTTACTCAGTTCCACCAATTTTTGGACCGCACCGAGCTCATGGATTCGAGCGCGCGTCTGGCCGGTTCCGATGCACTCGAAATCACCGTAATCCGAGTCGATCGTAAAGTGTGCCATGTAGCCGTCAGTCGGCACCCGCTCACGCACCCGGTAAGCAGGCCCTACCACTTCGGAACCAAGCAGCACAGTTGCAGAAAGAACCGGAGCCGCCTCAAAACCCGCCGGAACTGCCGCAGCTGCCGCAGCTGCCGTCACCGGAACCGCTGCGGGCGGCGGTGAAACGGGCAGCGAGATGTCGGCGGCAGCAGAACCTGCAAAAAGAAGTAGCCAGAGAGTTGAGTTCATAGAGGTGACGATGAGGAAATCTGGAATCAACCTAAATGGTCAATCTGCCCGCCCGCGAGGTTAATTCTACCGAAAATTACCGTGTTCACTGCTGCCATCGGCTTGCCGTTGGCACAATTGCACCATGTATTCTCGGGCCTGTACCGCCCGCACCAAAAACCCTGCTACCGATTCATGCTCGCCGCTGGAAAGCTCCAGCACCAGCACTCCACGGAAGTGGAAACGCCGCAATTGGGCCACCACCCACGGCCAGTCGATGGTACCGGCACCCGGCGCGAGGTGCTCATCCCAGTCACCATGGTTATCATTCACGTGGACCATTTTTAAATGCCCAGAAAGCTTTTGGATCACCACACTCATTTCGCGGGCCAGATGCGCGTGCCCGGTGTCCAAGCAAGTGCCGACATCGTTGGTTTTGATTTCACCCAGCAAATACATCATATCCCGCACATGCCCAAACATCAGGTGACCGAGCATATTCTCTAACAACAACTGAATCCCTAAGGCACGACAACGGGCCGCCACTCGGTTCAAGGCTTGCGCCGCATGGTGCATGCGCTGCAGAAACTCGCCTTGCGGTGGCCGCCCTTCACGCTCCGGCCCCGGATGCAACACCACGTTCTCACAACCCATCAGCGCCGCCGCTTCACAGGCTAGAATCAGTTCATGGATCGCAGCCTCACGCTCACCGTCGTTCAGCGAAGTGATATCGATCCGATCGGAAAACGGTGCATGAAACGAAACCGGCGTTAACTCCAGTTCACGCATCCAATCCCCGGCCCGCTGCACCTCGTCGGCACGGTGGTAGTCCAAGTGTCGCGGCGACGAGCAAACCTCGATCTGGCGGAAACCCGCCGCCTGCACCGCCCCTAACACCTCAAAAATGCTTTGGCGGTAGAAGCTCCCGGTAGAGAGCGCGATGGGCCAGTCAGTCATTGGAGATTTTGGATAAAAGGGTTTGCCGCGCAGACTCGAGCTCACAAGCATCCCCGTGCTGGCGGAAACAGAATTTTTTTTCCCGGGTAGA
>JAYWAR010000115.1:0-16640 GCA_043782285.1 Akkermansiaceae bacterium
TGCACGCGTTGTTGGAAAAGGATCACCCTTGGCAGGCTGCGATCCTCGTTTCCGCCCATCCCGGCCTGGAAACTGAGCCAACTCGCGCGGCTCGGCGGATCACCGATACCGAGTGGGCGAGCCAAGCGCTGACTGGGAATTGGCAAAATTTCCTCGCCGCTTGGGAGGCGCAAGCCGTGTTTGGCAATCGGCCGATGCGCGAGCCACTTGCCTCGGGGAGTTTGGTGATGCGCCGCCGCGAAATGGCTCGTAGCTTTGTCGATTGGTCGCTGGGAACTCAGCAGCCCCTGTGGGACCGGCTGGCTGAAATCTCGATTCCGGTGCTGTGGATCGCCGGGGAAAAGGACCCAAAGTTTTTGGCGCTCGCCGAACGTGCGGTTTCTCTGATGCCCAATGCGACTCTCGCCACCGCCGCTGCGGCAGGCCATCGGGTGCCGTGGGATGCGGAAATCTGGTTTGCCGAGCGGGTCGCTGGTTTTTTACGGGGGGGAGCGTGAACTCCGCAGGAAGGGCGGCTAGGGGACGGGTGATTCATCTGGGGTTTTTTCCACGACCTTCGCTTCAAACGCTGAGACCGGTTCAACCCAGTCGGTCCAGGCACCGCGCTCGCCTGCCTCACGCCAAGCCTCTGCCCGCGGGTGTTGCGGGTCAGAAGCGAAAATGACATCAGTCAAACAGGCGGCGAGTGCTTGGCCTTGACGGCCGGCAGCTGGTGTTTCCAGCCAAGCAAGGACTTGCCAAATCTGTTCGCGGCTGGTGGTGAGCCGCTTAGGATTTAGGTGCGGCGGGTGAGCGCTTTTTGAAAATTCGCCAATCAGCTCCCGTGCCCTCGGATTTGCGGGATTTAGCGCGATCGCGAGTGCCAGCATTTGAGCTGCCCCCCGCCGCTCCGCAGCGGTGTGGGTCGCTTGGCTCTCTGCTAAGGTGACCAAATCCTTGGCAAGGCTCACCATTCTCTCCGAATTCAGCGGAACCTTGTCGCGCCGGAACGCCACCGGGCCTTCTGCCGGCGCTACAAAATTTTCCGCAGAAACCAACCCGCCAAAAACCAACCCGCAACTGGCGATCCGCAATCCATGAAATTTCCCCAGCAACATTTGCCGAGGATTAAGTAAATTTCGCGGTCTTCCGACAAGCGAACATTGCAGATTTGGCCAAGTTCCGTCACAAGAAATTCATGTCCGATCACGTCCCTAGCCATGAGACCCGCGAAGAGGTGATGTTTTTCGACACCGACTGCGGCGGCGTGGTCCATAATCTCGCGTATTTAAGGATGATCGAAACTTGTCGCACTCGGCTTGCGGCGCAGATGGGGATGGATTTGCGGGCCATGTCTGAGACTCAGCATTTCCCGGTCGTGACCCGCTCGGAGATCGACTACAAACGTCCGGCCAAACTCGGCGACTGGCTGGTCATCCGCGGCTGGCTTGCTGAAATCTCGCGTGCTCGTTTCTGGTGCGCCTTCGAGATGACTCGCGAGTCGGATGGTGAGCTGCTAGTCACTGCCCGCCAAGCGCTGGCTTTAGTCCAAATGCCGGCCGGAAAACCGCTGCGGCTGCCCGCCGAATGGGCCGTAAAATGGCGCTGAGTGCGGGGTTTTCAGAACCTTCGAGCCGTCCCAATCTTTGAATTTCTTGCCAAAGCAACACGCGTCCCTTTCACTCCGAGCCGTTTCAGCCATGTCTCTTATTGTTCAAAAATACGGCGGTACTTCCGTCGGCTCACTCGACCGCATCCGCAACGTCGCTACTCGGATGAAACGTACCCGCGACGCTGGAAACCAAGTGGTGGCTGTAGTCTCGGCGATGTCCGGGGTCACCGATGGGCTGATTAAAATGGCCAAAGAACTTGCTGAAAATCCCAGCGAACGCGAGCTCGACGTGCTCCTCGCCACCGGCGAACAGCAATCAATCGCGCTACTCAGCATCGCTTTGCAGGAAATGGGCGTCGATGCGGCCTCGATCACCGGCAGCCAAGCTGGGATCCACACGACGGGCTCCCACACTCGCGGCCGAATTCTCAACATGGACCCGTCGCTGATGCAAAGTTTCCTCGATGCCGGAAAATCGCTGGTTGTTGCCGGTTTCCAAGGGGTGACCCCGGATGGGATGATTCACACTCTCGGCCGCGGTGGCTCAGACCTGACTGCGATTGCGGTTGCCGCCGCGCTCAAGGCGGATGTCTGCCAAATCCTCACCGATGTCGATGGCGTCTACACCTGCGACCCACGCGTCGTCAAAAATGCCCGCAAACTGCCCGAAATCTCCTATGACGAGATGCTCGAAATGGCTTCATCCGGCTCCAAGGTGATGCAGTCCCGCTCGGTCGAGTTCGCCAAAAAATTTGGGGTGATTTTTGAAGTCCGCTCCTCGCTCAACGATAATCCAGGAACCCTCGTGCTAGAAGAACATCCCAACATGGAAAATGTCGTCATTCGTGGCGTCTCGATCGAGCGCTCGCAAGCGCGTGTCACCATCACCGGCATCCCCGATGAGCCCGGGATGTCCGGCCGCATCCTCGGTGCCCTCGGCGATGCCGAGATCAACCTCGACATGATCGTCTCCAACATCGCTCACGACGGCTTCGCTCGTCATTCGTTCACTATGCACTCGAGCGATCTCGGTAAAGCTCAAGCCGCACTTAAGTCGGTGCTCGCGAGCCTCGCTCCAAACTCAAAAATTGAAACAGAAGCCGGTATTGCCAAGCTTTCTGCCGTCGGCATCGGCATGCGTTCGCATTCAGGGGTCGCCGCCACCATGTTCAAAGCCCTCGGCGACGCGGGAATTAACATCGGGATGATTTCCACCTCGGAAATCAAGATCGCGGTCACCGTCGATGAGCCGCGGATCGAAGACGCCGCTCGCGCCGTCCACGATGCCTTCGGCCTCGACAAAGTGCCCGGTTAAATCGGCGGCAATATCGAGTGGCAAAAGCTAAGTTGCGCTCTCGTCATTCGACAAATTGCGCAACTTGTCGAGATACGCGTTTTTCGGCTGCGGTTTCACCGGGCGGGGCTCCTCGGCTAACATCTCGGTGACCCGTTGGCTGCTGCCGCCGATGAGTTCCTCAATGATCTCGGCTTCGGGTAGATTTTTCCAATAGCGTTTGGGCATTTCGGTTTGCATCGCCTTCACTTTGAGTCGCGCTGGGTTAAAGATATTGCGGTAATAAACCCGCCAAGCAGCTTCCAAGGCATCGGGATTTTCAACCGGATTGCTAGGGATGCCGACGGTAAAGCTGAGTAATTGACCATTCCAGTGGATGCAACCTTTTGGGGTAAAGATACTCCAATCCATGTTGGTGAAACGATTTTTAAAAAAGGGTGCACCTGCTTCAAGGATGAAATGCTCCGGCTCAAACCACGCGGCGTAGCGTTCTCGCCCGCTAACTTGGTCGGTATCGATCAACTTGAAACGGACGAAGGCATGCATCTTATGAATTTCACGGCGAACATTTTTTTCTAAAGTTCGCGCTTTCGCCATGTCGCGATCGCTGGCGATCGCGAGCAAATGGCGCTCGCCCTCAGCGACCACGCGCCAGAGAATTCGATAGAGCAATGCCCAGCGCGAAGGATCGCAGTGGCAAGCCACATTTTCCGCCAGCGCAAAGAAGGCCGCCGGTACTTTCGCGCTTGGCCGGACCGGCGCTTGTTCCAACACCGACTCACCGAATAGCCCCGCGGCAGATTCCCACAGCACTTCCTGTGGCGGAATCTTTGCCGCTAACAGTTGCCGGGCGGCATCTCGCCACGAAATAAAATTGGCTCCCGGATCAACGCATTTCATCGGTGGAAAATAACTCAAGTTGTGCAGGTTTCTTCACAAAGCGCCCGCGCAACGCGTCTGAGTCGAGCAGGTAGCGGCTCGGGTTATGGTCGGCGGTCATCAAAAATGCTTGGACCTTCGGCAGCGAAACTCGCAGCCGGACGAGATCCGCTTGGCGGATCTGAGTGTAGCGCCGGATTTTTAATATCCGATTGACATTGATCACCCCCAGACCGGGCACCCGAAGCAGCATTTCGCGGCTGGCGGTCTGAATATCTACCGGGAAATCTTGACGGTTGCGCAAGGCCCACGCGAGCTTCGGGTCCAACTCCAAATCTAAATTCGGTGTCTCGGGCGAGAGGATCTCTGACGTCTTGAAGCCGTAAAATCGCATCAGCCAGTCCGCTTGATAGAGTCGATGCTCACGCACCAGCGGCGGCGCTTTGAGCGGCAGAATGCTCGATGGTTCCGGAATCGGGCTGAATGCCGAATAATAAACCCGCCGCATCTTGTAGTTGCCGTAAAGATCATCCGAGCGTGCTAGAAAATCGGCATCGGTCGAAGCGTCGGCACCGACGATCACTTGCGTGCTCTGACCGGTGGCGTGGCGAACTTTTTTATCGCCATTTTTACGCCGCTCATCCGCTTCATCCAGTTTGTTGCGGATGCGGCCCATCGCTTGTTGGGTGCGGATGATGCTTTTTTCGGGAGCTAACACATCAAGCGATTTTTGGGTCGGGAGCTCTAAATTGATGCTAATTCGGTCGGCATAGCGCGCGGCAGTTTCGATCAATTCCGGCGACGCTTCCGGGATGGTTTTGAGATGAATATAACCGCGGAAATCATGCACTTCTCGCAGCGTGCGGGCGACGGCGATGACTTGCTCCATGGTGTAATCCGCATTGCGGATGATCCCAGAGCTGAGGAATAGCCCTTCGATGTAATTTCGTTTGTAAAAATCGAGGGTCAGTTTCACCACTTCTTCTGCGGTAAATGCGGCACGCCGGACATTGCTCGAGCGGCGGTTGATGCAGTAGTGGCAGTCGTAAATGCAGAGATTGGTGAGCAGCACTTTGAGCAGGGAAATACAGCGGCCATCGGGGGTGTAGCTGTGGCAAATGCCCGCGCCACCAGTCGAGCCGACTCCCTTGCCATTCCGGGAATTGCTGCGGACGGCTCCCGAGCTGGCACAGGACGCATCGTATTTGGCGGCGTCCGCGAGAATGGCGAGTTTTGAGTCGAGTTCCATGAGTTCGCTCGAACAGTGGTTCAGCCTTGCTAAAAAACCAGCAGGAATCGTCGAATCATCAAAAAAACGATTTTTGAAACTCCGATTTTGTTCCGTGGCGATGATTCACGAAACGTTGTGATCGTTCGTATCTCTGCTATCGTCCGGCAGCCCGATGAATTCCGACCTCAACTCTGCGCCGCTTGCCCCCACCAGAGTTTTTCTCGCCCGCAGTTTGCGGAAAACTTACCACACCGGCGAGTTCGAGGTGGCCGCCCTCGGCGGCGTCGATCTCGAGCTGAATGCCGGCCAGCTGGTCTGCCTCCTCGGCGCATCTGGCAGTGGCAAATCGACCTTACTCAACATTCTCGGGGGGCTCGATGTGCCGACTTCCGGCCAGCTGATTTACAAAGGTTGGGCGCTGGATGGCGCGGACGAACCGACGCTCACGCTTTTCCGCCGGAATTGCGTGGGCTTTGTTTTCCAATTCTACAACCTCATTCCCAGCCTCACCGCTCGTGAAAATGTCGCCCTGATTACCGGGATTTCCCGCAACCCGATGACTCCCGAGGAAGCTCTCGAAATGGTCGGCCTCGGCGCACGAATGAACCATTTCCCCTCACAACTCTCCGGCGGCGAACAACAACGGGTCGCGATTGCACGCGCCATCGCCAAACGCCCGGAAGTCCTGCTCTGCGATGAACCCACCGGCGCACTCGACGTCACCACCGGTATCGCCGTGCTCGAAGCGGTCGAGCGCATCAACCGCGAACTCGGAACTCTCACCGTGATCATCACTCACAACGCAATCATGGCTGAAATGGCCGATCGCGTGCTCTATCTATCGGATGGCAAAATTGTAAACTCTCACTGGAATGAAACCCGGCTTCCGGCCTCGCAATTAAAATGGTAACTCGGTTAAACCTCATCGGCCAAAATTTAGGCAGCGCGGTTAATTTCTAACCCATGCTGACTCCACTTGACCGCAAACTGCTGCGCGACCTTGGCAAAATGAAGGGCCAAGTTTTCGCGGTGAGCCTAGTGATGGCTTGCGGCTTGGCGATGATGATCATGACTCGCAGTTTGATCCTGACGCTGGAGACGACCCGTGTCACTTATGAGCAGCGTTATGCGATGGCGGATATTTTTGCCACGCTCAAACGTGCGCCGCTTGCAGTGGCGGATCAGCTGGCGAAACTGCCTGGAGTGGCGACTGTCGAGGCGCGAGTGGCGGTGGATGTCACGCTTGATTTGCCCGACCAAGCTGAGCCAGCCACGGGTCACATCATTTCCCTACCAGACGACGGTGGCCCGCAAAAGCTCAACCGCCTATTTCTCCGTAGCGGTCGCTTTCCCCGCCCAGACGAACGACGTGAAGTGGTACTTGGTGAGTCTTTCGCCAATGCCAACGGTCTGCTTATCGGCGATTCACTGGTCGCGGTGATCAACGGCCGCCGCGAAACTTTGAAAATTTGCGGCATCGGGCTGTCCCCGGAATACGTCTTCGAAGCACGCGCGGGCGAGACCTTGCCCAATCACAAACGCTTCAGTGTCATCTGGATGAACTACCGTGCGCTTGCCGTAGCTTACAATCTCGACGGCGCGTTCAATGATGTGGTGATCGATCTCGCGCCGGGTGCTGCTGCGGAGCCGGTGATCGAGGAAATGGATCGGATCCTAGCTCCTTACGGAGCCGGCGGTGCGATTCTGCGCAAAGAACAAGCGTCTTCACAGCGGCTGGATGACGAGTTACGCGTGCTTAAATCCTTGGCGGTTGCCTATCCCTTAGTTTTTCTCAGCGTTGCCGCATTCATGGTCAATGCGGTGCTCGCGAGAATCGTCCGTTTGCAGCGCGAGCAGATCGCTCAGTTGAAAGCGCTCGGTTATTCATCGCGGCAGGTGGGTCGCCATTATTTGAAGTACGTGTTGGTGATTGGACTGCTAGGTACGCTGCTGGGCGGCATCGGCGGGCGTTGGCTCGGTGCCGTGTTAGTGAATATGTATACTTTGTTTTTCCGCTTTCCAGCGCTGGTTTTCAGCATGGACTACCAAGCGCTCGGCTTGGCTTTATTCATCAGTCTTGGTGCCTCGGTGCTGGGCGTGGTGACGGTCGTCTGGCAGGCGGTGAAGCTTCCGCCCGCCGAGGCGATGCGGCCTGAAGCACCAACCGATTTTAAGCCCTCAGTTTTTGAACGGCTTGGGCTAACGGGTTTTTTCAGTCCGACCTTTCGGATGGCCTTACGCAACATCGAACGCCGGCCGTGGCAGGCGCTGTTTACCTCAGCGGGTCTGGCACTGGCCACCGGGCTGATGGTGCTGCCCGGCGCAATGAGTGATAGCATCGACTACCTCCTGACTTTTCAGTGGAACCGTCAACAGCGCCAAGATGTTGCTGTTTTCCTCAGTGAACCAAGCTCCAGTGAGGGATTTCACGAGCTCGAACACTTACCCGGAGTGATCCGGGCTGAGCCGATCCGCAGCATCCGGGTCCGCTTGAAATTCGGTCAGCGCCACCGTCAACTCGCCGTCACGGGTATCGACAAAGCGGCGAATTTGAATCGCTTACTGGACGCGCAAGGTCATCCGATCCGCTTGCCGTCAGAAGGTCTGGTGATGTCCGCGATGCTCGCGAAAGTCATCGGTGCCCGGCTTGGTGACGAGGTCGAAGTCGAAGTGTTGGAAGGTCGGCGGCCGCGATTTCAACTACCGATTCGTGGTCTCGTCACCGATTTTGCGGGAGTTGCTGCCTATATGGATATTTCTGCACTGCGGCGTTTGTTGAAAGAGGGTGACAGCATCAACGGGGCCTACCTTGCGCTCGATCAAAACCGCTGGGATGAGTTTATGCGCAAATTAAAAGATACTCCGCGTATCGCAGTGGTGATGGTCAAGCGTGACCAGCTCGCAGCTTTTCGTGAGACCACGGGCAAGAGCATCGGAATCATTCGTAAGCTATACTTTGGACTCGCCACCATTGTCGCCTTTGGCGTGGTTTATAACAGTGCTCGAATCGCGCTCTCGGAACGGAGCCGCGAGCTCGCGACTTTGCGGGTCGTCGGATTCAGTCTAGCAGAAGTCCGCGGCGTGCTCGTCGGTGAGTTATCACTGCTGGTGTTACTCGCGCTGCCTTTTGGTCTGCTGTTCGGTCGTGGCCTTGCTTTGTTTATCATGTCCTCGTTCAGTACCGAAACGGTTCGATTGCCGATCGTGATCCAGTCCTCCACCTACTCGGTTGCAATCCTCGTGGTGCTGAGCGCCTCGGTTTTGTCCTTTACGCGAGTGAGCCGGATGCTTGGAAAACTCGACATGGTTGGCGTTCTGAAAGCCCGGGATTGAACCGAATTCACGCTGCTAAGCTGGCGAATGAGCGACCGTCAATGGGAGGGTTTGATGTCTAACATCAGAGAGATATGCATGGCGGTGAGCTCGCCCATCGATTGGCAATCGCCAAACCCACTGGTCGAGTGCATCCGGTCAAGCTCGCGGGCGAGAATGATCACATGCTCACGCGGTGCAATGTCTTCGCGCCGCATGATTCCGAGCAGTGCACGCATCCGGCCGCTCTCAACCTTCGCTCGGCGAGCCATTTGCGCATGTTCTTCGGCGACGTATTGGTCAATGCTCTTGCGGTTGAGCATTTCGAAGGCAAGGCGCGTGACTTTGCGGTTTGAGTTAAAACGGAATGCGAGATAGATATTACCGCTGCTTTCGTAAGATTGTTGGTCGAAATCGATGGCTCGCACTCGGTATTGGACTTCCTCGAAGTCGGGTGTGATATCCACGACATAGTTCACACTCCGCATATCACCGAGCAGCCGGATAAAACTGCGTTCGGTAAATTTAGTGAACTCCTTGGCAATCCGTACTTTGTTGAGTCCGGGCTGGGAGAGGTAATCGCGGATAAATACGTCCCCGGGTACTCCCGCGATGTGCTCTTCAATGAGGGTGTTGCCATTCACCAGATAGTTCATCCGGTTGGGCGAGAGAATATGTTCTAACTCAAGTCCGTAGATGCGCGAAGCATCCGCCTGTTTGACATAGAAATAGTCGGAGTTATCATTGAATAGATTGGTGACGCGAATCCGGAAGGGCTTGGAATTTCCGAAATCGCCAAAGTCAATCCGATCGACCACCAAGTGTTCGTGTTGTTCGGCATGGCGGCCGAGTTTCAGCTCAGTGTAGATGCTGGTGAGGCGGGGCCGCAGTTCGGCAAAAACCTCGGGTGAATACATCACCGTGAGCCAGAGTGTCTCACGGCCTTTGGGGTCTTCATAGGGCATCGCACCGCTGAATCGGCACAATTCATCGTAAACCTTGGGGATTTCCCGCTGGCGATCAAAATGATAGAGATACTGCCGTAACGATGGCGAAACGGGATACTTTATTTTCTGCCGCGCGATCACGGAGTTAGAATAGGCTGATTGCCGCTGAAGGCCAGCCGCGAGGATCGGGCCAAGGCGACGAGGATCGCTTTTTGCGCGTGAAGGCGGTTTTCGGCTTGCTGGAAAATCGTGGTGGCGTGGAGTTCGAGCACCTCTTCACTGATCTCTTTACCGCGGTAGGCCGGTAGGCAATGGAGGACGATGTGGCCGGGAGCGGCATTTGCCAACAGGCTTGCTTGAACTTGAAATCCGGCGAACTCCAATTCTTTTTCTTTCTGATCTTCTTGGCCCATGGAGAGCCAGACATCGGTGTTGATGATATGTGCGCCGCTGCTTGCGAGTAACGGATCGGTGGTGACGCTGACATTCGGCGCATCAAGGTCGGTTAGAAACTTGGAAGGTGGCTGGCAGGAAACCGGCGAGGCGACGACTAACTCGAAGCCGAGGCATTTCGCGGCCCACATCCAAGAGCGAGTCATGTTGGAAAAACCGTCGCCAATGAACGCCACTTTCTTGCCTTCCCAAGTGCCAAGTTTTTCTTGGATGGTTAGAAGGTCGGCGAGAATCTGGCAGGGATGTTCGTCGTCGGTGAGTGCGTTGATCGTTGGGATTCCGGAGAATTGTGCGAAATCAATCACGTCTTGCTGGGCGAAGGTGCGGATGACTGCGCCGTGAACCATTCTGCCCAAGACCCGGGCAGTGTCTTTGATGGGTTCGCCACGCCCGAGTTGGATGTCGTTGCCTGAGAGAAACATCGGGAAGCCACCGAGCTCGCGGATGCCAACTTCGAACGACACGCGGGTGCGGGTGGAAGACTTGGTGAAAATGAGTGCCCAAGTCTGACCGGCCAGAGGCTGGCCTTCGCGACCACGTTGACGTTTGAGGTGCGCGGCGGAGTCCAGCAGATGTTGGATTTGCTGGGCGCTGAGTTGTTCGATCGAGAGGAGATGTTGCATGGAAAAAATGGTGGGGAGATGACTCGAGGTAAGTGGTTGGCAGGAATCAATGGCGAGCTGCGAGCGATTGGATCTCAGCAAAACTCGCGGAGAACTCCGTGAATGATTGCGAGGGCCTCATCGATCTCTGCCTCAGTGACGTTGAGCGGCGGCAGCAAGCGGAAGGTATTTGGGCCGGCCGGTGGCACGATCAGGCCGCGCTCGAGTAACAGGTTCACCACCACCAGTGCCGGCGTTGTTCCTTCGGGAGTGGCAATAAGCGCCGGGTCGAGGGCGATGCCGAGCAGCAAACCTTGGCCGCGAATTTCGGTGATGATCGGGAGCTGCCAAGTGCGAACGGTTTCGCGGATGCGGACTTCTTGCGAAATCGCATTCACCGCCAACTCTTGCTCGCGAATTTCGGTGAGTACGGCAAGCGAAGCGGCGCAGACTAGGGGATTGCCGCCGTAGGTTGAGCCGTGTGAGCCGGGACCGAGCAAGGAAGACAACGGGGTTTGATCGTCACTTACGGCGCGGTCGCTCAGCCAGAAGGCCCCGATTGGGATGCCACCGCCCATGCCTTTGGCCCAAGAAATCCCGTCGGGTTGAATTTCGGGGGCGATCATGCGCCAAGCCATCGAGTCGCCACAGCGGCCGAAGCCAGCCTGCACTTCATCGAAAAATAACAGCAGGTCATGCTTTTGACAAACCGCGGCCACCGCCCGCAGAAACTCGGGAGTCGCACAATTCACTCCTCCCTCACCTTGGATCGGCTCTAGCAAAATCGCGGCGGTCTCCGGGCGGATTGATTTTTCGAGGGCCGCGATGTCATTGAACGGCAGGTGACGGAAACCCGGGAGCAACGGATCGAAGCCTTGTTGGATTTTTGCCTGACCCGTCGCGGCGAGGGCACCGAGAGTCCGGCCGTGGAACGATTGTAAAAAGGTGAGCAACTCGTAGCGCGGCGAGCCGTCGGCTTGCCTTTGCTTCAAACCGAAACGCCGGGCCGCCTTGATCAAGCCATCATTGGCCTCGGCACCCGAGTTGGAAAAAAATATTTTTCCGGGGAGGCGCACGTGGTGGTGGTTAATTTCTGCGGCCAGCTCGGCTTGAAGCGGATTTTGATAGAGGTTAGAAACATGCATCAATTCGCCTGCTTGATGGCGGATTGCCTCGACCAAGCGCGGATGGCAGTGCCCTAACGAGCAGACCGCGATGCCCATGCAGAAATCCAGATAGCTTTTGCCGGTATCATCCCACAGTCGGCATCCGAAGCCACGCACGGGGACCAGCGGAAAGCGGCCGTAGGTAGCGAGAACATGTTGGGCGTAGAGTTCGGGAGTCGTCATGGATTATCAGGAAAAGGGCGGACATTAGCGCCAATCTGGGAAATGGCAACGCGGGAAATTTCAAGCGCCGCTGCCCGAAATTAGCTTACTCGGATGATTTAAGCGGCTGGAGCGCTTGATAAATTTCCACAGCCGCCCTACGGGAAATTGATCCGCTTGCCAGCGAGTTCGGAGCTTGCATGCCTAACAATCACTCACCCTAATCCGCAGAAAATCATTTACACAAAATGACTGGCACTCTCAATTCCCCACCGATTTGAGCGGCACTTGATTGCGGCAGTTTAGGGCTTTATCCATTCACTGGGTCGCTTCCGCCGCGACCTAAAGATTTTAGTGGCTATCTTCCAAGCGGCTCTCAGAAGAGCGAGGTTCTCTGCCCCTGCGCCAGCGTCCCTCAATCCGGGCTTGGCAGTCTTCCCACAACAGACATTCTCCCCGTGAATTTTTCCCTTGAGCCCATTTCCGCTCTTCCGCTCTTCCATTCTTCATTTTTTAAATTTCAGCTTTTCTTGTCAAATGTCTCCCGAACAACAACTCGCTCAACTCACCGCTGGCACCGCCAAGGTTCTATCTGAAAAAGATCTTCTCGAAAAACTCCGCCTCGGCCGTCCTCTGCGGATTAAACTCGGGGTCGATCCAACCGCGCCAGATATCCATCTCGGTCACACGGTTGCGCTCGAAAAACTCCGGCAGTTTCAACTTTTGGGCCATCAGGCAGTCTTGTTGATCGGCGACTTCACTGCCACCGTTGGCGATCCCACCGGCCGCTCCTCCACCCGCCCGCCACTTACTCGTGACGAAGTTTTGCTCAACGCTGCCACCTACACCGACCAAGCCTTCAAAATTCTCGATAAATCGCAAACCGAGATCGTTTACAACGGCGACTGGTTCCGCAAAATGAGCTATGAGCAAATCCTCAAGCTCAACAGCCGCGTCACCCTCCAACAAATGCTCCAACGCGAGGACTTTCGCACTCGTCTCGATGCCGGCCAAGAGATCCGCCTCCACGAGCTCCAATACCCGATCATGCAAGGCTGGGATTCGGTAGAAATCCGCGCCGACGTCGAAATCGGCGGTACCGACCAGCTCTTCAACATCCTCGTCGGCCGTGATCTCCAAAAAGAAGAAGGCCAGCCACAACAAGTGGTCATGGTGATGCCCCTGCTCGAAGGCCTCGACGGGGTGAAAAAAATGTCAAAATCCTACGGCAATTACGTCGGTGTGAGCGATGCCCCGCAAGAGATGTTCGGCAAGCTGATGAGCGTTTCCGATGAGTTGATGGACCGCTATTACTTGCTCTTACTCGGCGAAGCTCGCGATCCTACCATCCACCCGATGGAAGCCAAAAAGGCTCTCGCCGAAAAAATCACCAGCCGCTACCACGGCCCCGAGGTCGGCCCCGCAGCCCGCGCTGAGTGGGACACCCGCTTCTCGAAAAAAGACCTCGCCGCCGCCGAACTCCCCGAACTTCTGCTCGCCGAGCTCCCCGCCGAGCTCACGGTCCTCAGCCTCAGTGCTTATGCCTTCCAAGTCGCTTATGGCCTGGAAAAATCCAATGGTGAGCTGAAAAAGCAATTTATCATTACCGGCTCAGTTCAACTCAACGGTGATAAACTCACCGACCCGAATGCCGCAGTTTTACCCGCTGCCGGCGACGTCCTTAAGCTCTCGAAAAAGCATGCGGTGAGGATGGTTTGAAGCATAAATGCCCAGCTCCCGATTCCGGCGCAGTTGATGATGAAAGAGGCTTGCTCTCGTGCTTTCAAGCCCTTCGTCGCGGGGAGATCCTTCAACCGCTGTTTCCAATGATCTGCGAACTCATTCCCGGACAAAATATCGAACAGTTTCCAATGAATTGCAGACTAATTCCCAGACAAAATATTGAACGATTCCCAGACAACACCTGTAAAGTGGGGCAAGGAACTCGTGGATTCGGCGCAGAGAAGCTCTGCCGTTTACCACCACGCTTCTCGGCAAAACTTTTGGGCTTTCTCTGCCCGATGCGGATGCGGCTTTGACATTCGCGATCGCCGTGGCCAATTTGCCGCCCCGCTGCCAAGCACCGCGGACATTTTATCATGGGAAAAAGCCTCTTCCAAAAAGTCTGGGACGCACACACCGTCGGCAGCATCGCTGACGGACGCACGCAACTCTTCATCGGCACCCACCTCATTCACGAGGTCACTTCGCCACAAGCTTTCGGCATGCTCCGCGATCTCGGGCTGAAAGTGAAATTTCCCCAACGCACCTTCGCCACCGTCGATCACATCGTCCCGACGATCGATCAAGACGCGCCGCAAGATCCGCTCGCCTCGGAAATGATGCAGGCGTTGCGCAAAAATGCCGATGATTTCGGCGTCACCTATTTCGACCTCGCCTCCGGCAAACAAGGGATCGTCCACGTCGTCGGCCCCGAGCAGGGAATCACCCAACCCGGCACCACCATCGCCTGCGGCGACTCGCACACCGCCACCCACGGCGCATTTGGCGCGATCGCGTTCGGTATCGGCACCAGCCAAGTTCGCGACGTGCTTGCCACCCAGACCATCGCCCTTCAGGAGATGAAAGTCCGCCGGATCGAAGTGAACGGCGACCTCGCACCCGGCGTTTACGCCAAGGACGTGATCCTCCACATCATCCGCCTGCTCGGCGCGAATGGCGGCATCGGCTACGCTTACGAATACGCTGGTAACGTTTTCGAACGGATGTCGATGGAAGAACGCATGACCGTTTGCAACATGTCGATCGAAGGCGGTGCCCGCTGCGGCTACATCAACCCAGACGCCAAAACCGTCGCTTACCTTCACGGCCGTCCCTACGTGGAGATGGCCGATTTCTCCGCCACCGCCGCCCGCTGGCTGTCCTTTGCCTCGGATGCCGATGCGGTATTTGATGACATCGTCCAAATCAACGCCGCTGACATCCCACCAACCGTCACCTGGGGAATCTCCCCGGACCAAGGCATTTCCATTTCCGAAAATATCCCCGACCCTACCAAGGCCGCCACCCCACTTGAAAAAGCCTCGATCGAGGAGGCGCTGGCCTACATGAAGCTCGGTGCTGGCACCCCGATCAAGGGCGTTAAAATCGACGTCGCTTTCATCGGCTCCTGCACCAATGGCCGGATCTCCGACTTCCGCGAGGTCGCGAAATACATCCAAGGCCACCACGTCGCTCCCGGCGTGCAAGCGCTGGTCGTCCCCGGCTCCCAGATCGTCGCGATCCAGTGCGAACAAGAAGGCTTGCCGGAAATTTTCCGCGCCGCCGGCTTTGAGTGGCGCGGTGCCGGTTGCTCGATGTGCCTCGCGATGAACCCTGACAAACTCGTCGGCGATCAACTTTGCGCTTCTTCTTCCAACCGCAACTTCAAAGGTCGCCAAGGCTCGTCCACCGGCCGCACCATTCTAATGTCGCCACTGATGGTCGCCGCCGCTGCGATCCAAGGCTCGATCGCCGACGCGCGTGAGGTTTTCAACTTGGAAATCCCTGGCACTATCGCCTAATCTGCTCGTGCCATGAGCCATCCTGCGAAAAAATTGCCCGTCACCGCCGCCGAGTATCTCGAAGGAGAACGCTCGTCGGAGATTCGGCACGAATTTTTGGATGGTCGGATCTACGCGATGGCTGGTGCAAGCCTCAGGCATAATGAAATTTGCTTCGATACGACTGCACTTTTAAAAAAACATCTTCGTGGTGGCCCCTGCCGCACCTTCATCGAAGCGGTCAAAGTCGAAATTGCCGACGATCTTGGCGATTTTTACTACTATCCCGATGTCTTTGTCACTTGCGAGCCTGCAGATGACGACACCCACGTCGTTCGTCACCCGAAGCTGGTCATTGAGGTGCTTTCCCCATCCACCTCGCGCAACGACCGCGGCGACAAACTCGCCAACTACAAGCGGATTCCTAGCGTCGAGGAAATCGTTTACATCGAGCAAGACTGGCCGGAAATTTTCATTGTCCGCCGCTCAGATCGCTGGAAAAAGCACATTTACACTCAGCTCGACTCGCTGGTGCCACTTGAGTCCATCGGACTCAACGTGCTGGTTAGCGCGTTTTATCAAACCGCCCCTTTCCCCGAGGACGTCGAACGCCCTTGGTATCTCCGCTATCGCGAGGACGGCTAATTTTAAGTTTTTCAGCATTTTAGAATTTACCCCATCATGGCACTCGAACCCGTTCCTTCCGTCACCGGCCGCGCTGTTTTCATCCCCGGCGCAGATATCGACACCGATCGCATCATCCCGGCGCGTTTCATGAAATGCGTCACCTTCGATGGCCTCGGCGAATTCGCATTCTATGACGTCCGCTTCGACGAACACGGCATGAAAACCCAGCACCCGCTCAACGACCCGCGCTTCGCCCAAGCCTCGATCCTCGTCGCCGGCGTCAACTTCGGCTGCGGCTCGTCTCGCGAACACGCCCCGCAATCACTGCGCAAATACGGCTTCAACGGCATCATCGCCGAGTCGTTCGCGGAAATTTTCTACGGCAACTCCACCACCTTGGCAATGCCCTGCGTGATGGCCAGCCCGGCCGACGTGATCGCGATCCGTGCCGCCGTCGAAGCCGATCCGACAACCGAAGTCACCATCGACGTCCAAAACCTCCGCGTCCGCACCTCCGGCGGCCTCGACATCGCGGTGACAATGCCCGACTCGGCCCGCGAAGCCCTGCTTTCCGGCCGCTGGGACCCGATCCAAGAGCTCCTCGACAACGACGCCGCCATCGACGCGAAAGCCGCCGAGCTGCACTACATCTGAAGTTTCCGCGGCACCGTTCCGCCATGACAGAAGGCCTGTCCCTCTGTCATGAGTCGCCGCCAGCCGTTTTAACAACTCCTCGTCCGAAATCCCACCCTCTGGCATCGGCGGAACCTCCAACAGAATGTGGAAGTGATTGGACATGATGCAGTAGGACAAAACTCGGCAGCCCGAAAAGCTCTCCTGAATCCGCATCAGCATTCGGAAATGTTCGCGCTC
>JAYWAR010000116.1:0-6073 GCA_043782285.1 Akkermansiaceae bacterium
GGCTGCCGCAGTTAGCTTGATAGATAGAGGTCTAAGCGGCCAACGAATCGTGATATCATTTAGCGGAATATCTTATGGGTTCCAGGTGAATCGACTTATCCAAGGTGCATGGGTTCAAAACGAAGCATGGTCGCCCCCAAGAATGAGGCATTCGAGGTCGTCAGGAGACAAGGCACTGAGGAGACGGGTTGGAAAAAGGAACGGCTTTTGGCGATCAAACTGCTGCTCGAATGGGAGTTGGTAATCACCGAGGTCGCGAAGTTGTTAGGCAGTCACTGCAATCGCATCAACGACTGGATCAAGCTCTTCCGGGACCGGTGGTGACCAAGATTTTCACATCAGATTGTAACAATTGACCGATGAAATCCGTCAAATGCGCGGCGGTCACTGAATTTGCGGAATCAGTGAGGGAGGGGACGAGCGGCCGAGTAATAATTTATGAGGCCTTGGGTGACGGCATCGGCATATTCGCGGAAGATCGAGGCTTGGGGTTTGCCTTGGATTTGGCGCAGCCCCGGGTAGTCGCCGGCTTGAATTCGGGGGTAGTCGCTGGTGGAGTTCATGACGTATGGCTCCATGAAAATTACCGGGCATTGATAAAGGCGATTGGCGAGGAGGTTGCGCACCCACAGGTAAGGCTGAGCGGCGATGGGGCGAACGTTGGTGGATTCCGGGGGATAGGTATAGGCAGGCAGGTCGCTGATTTCGGCAAAGGTGGCGGCGACGCTGGCCCCAACTTGAGCTTCCTGTTGGTGGGTGCGCTGGAGCAACTTTTGCAAGAGCGCGAAGCGTTGGTCGGCGAGGAGGAGCTCCTCGTCGGTGTACGCGCCGTTGAGAATGAGGTGGAGATGGCTGCGATCGGTGAGAAGCGGTTGCTGAGGGTAGCCCCAAGCTTCGGCATTGAAGTGGAGGCAGAGGACCAGGTCAGGCTTGAGGATTTGGTTAACCCGATCGGCGCGGGCACGAATTTCGGCGGTGCGATAAAAGAGGCGCTCTGCGAGTTTTTGCGGTGAGCCGGCAGCGGGCGTTTGTTGAGCGAGTGAGAGCAGGTCGGCGGGGCGGATGGGAGTGACGGGTTCGAGGGTCTGGCGGACGAGGGTTACAGTAGCTCCGAGAGCTTCGAGGCGAGGTTTGAGGAGTTGGGCAACTTGCAGAGTCATCGTGCCTTCTTCGACCGGAGTTTCGGAGCCAATGACAAACCAGCGTTCTTCCATTTTTGCCCAAGCGCCACCGAGGTGGCCGGGGTCGATGGCAATTTTGAGTCCGGCGAGAATTTTCCCCGGATTTGGTGGAGGCAGTTCGTTGGGGGTGCGCCAGTAGCGAGGGGCGGTAATACGAGTTTCTGGCTGAGCAAAGCGGAGATGAAAAGTGGTGTTAGGTGCCGAGTTGCCAGTTTGAATTCGAGCTTCGGCTTCGTCGATCTGAATCCAAGTTTGCCATGCGTTGCCGGTGGTGAAAACCGTGGTGAGAAGCTGTAGAAACTCTTTGGGGGTAATGGAGTTTTGATAAATTTCGAGAGAACTCCAGTCGGGCGAGGCAGCCAACATGGAAAGCGGTGCAGACTCAGGGAGAGCGGGCGGGTTGAGTTTAGATGGCGCGGGTAGCGGGCGGGTTACATAAAAAATGACCACTACCATCAGTATGGCAGTGATCAGAAAAAGCAGAAGGAGACGTTTCAAGGGTCGCAGCCTCATTGAGTAATTTTAAGGCGGACAAATCCTTTCGCCCCGAGTGCTGGGAGCGCGACACTGACATGGCTGGAATCGGTGCCGGAGGTGATGGTGACGTTCCCGAGACTGGTGGCAGGAATTGGCACGGCGGTCCAACCGGTTAAATTGCTACCGTATTCGACGACTTGAGTGGTCGCGGGTGGTAGCGAAAGGTTGTTGCGTTCATAAGCAAATACACTGGTGCTGCCGGTGGAAACGATTTTAGGTAAGATTGTAGTTGAAGGCTGCATCGGGTTACCCGACAGCACAAATTCAACCAGGTTGGGGATGCCATCGCGATCTGGGTCAGCTAAAGCGGAGTCATTCACTCCGGTGCTGAGCCTTTGGTTGGCAGTTGCGGCCCAAGCGGTGTAGGTCGAGACTGGCGTGGTGGTTTCGATAAGCTGGAAGCCGTTCAGATACGCTCTTCTTTGATTGTTGGAGGTGTCTTGGCCGACGATGCTGAGGCTGATTTGACCGGAGCTGTCAGGCTCAAGATTCAGAAAGCGGGCGTAGTTTCTGCCCTCGACCCAGGTTGAGGAATTGGAGTTCGCGCCTAAATTATCGACAACTTGCGGCGATGAGGTGGTCGTGAGGTTGCTAGTTGAAAATAAAGCTCTGCTGCCGGTTTCCGAGGGGTAGAAGCTGGTGAGGAATAAATGGTATTTACGGCTGCTGGCAAGGCCGCTAAGAGTCAGAGTGTAAGCACCATTCGCATTCCAATTGAAGGCCGCGCCGCGAAGCAGCGTGAGGGTGGGGCTACCCCATCGGCCGATATTGCTAGCGGTACAATTGAAACCGACGTTAGTAACGTTGCCGCTAGAGTCTAATAAGTTACTAGCAGACAAGGTTGTGAGTTGATTCCAAGTTTGACTGAGGCTGCCGCCGGGGCCGACAAGTCCGGTCACAGTTGCGGAGTCCAAGTTGACGTAAATTGGGCGCAATGCATAATTTGAAAAGACGCTGACAGCGGATGAGTTGAGGCTCTCACCGTAGGAGTTGACTGCCGATACTTGGTAATAATAGGTGGTATGGTTGGTGGCAGTGGTGTCTTGGTAGTTAATGGTCAAAGCGCTGGCAAGTGTGGTATAGGTACCGCCGACAGTAGTGGCACGTTTCACGCGGTAGCTTGTTGCGCCGTAAGCAGGATTCCATTTCAGAGAGTTTGAAGAGTCGCCGGCAGTACCGGTCAAATTTGATGGGACATCGGGTGGTGAGTTGTTATTGGTGAGGGCCACCACGGTGAAATCTTTAAAGACCGTGCCATAATTTTTATCGTAGGTTTGGAAATCATAATAACCCAACAAGCGATGTGGTTTCCACCAAGTCACAGCATTCATGATTGAGCTGCTGCTGATCGAGACTCGCAACACATAGGAACCGGGCGTGTCTAAAGTTGCGAGGGTAGAAGCGCTGGCGGTGCTGCCATTGGAGCTGAACGAAACGAGTCCTGGGCCGCTGACTTTGCTCCAAGTGAAGCGTGGAAGTGCCTTGGCGAGGTCGGTCGTGGTGGCATTGAGTTGGATTTTGCTGGGGCTGAGTCGGGTGTTAATTACAGAATTGAGTGTTTTAAAATAGTTGAGTGTGGGGGCTGGAGTGTTGGCCTCAAGTGCGGCAATGGTTGAATCTAGATTGGAAACAATTCCATCGTAGCGACCTGGACAGCAGCCGCCGATGGCACCGTCCGCATAAAATGTAGGGAGATTATTTTTCCAAGTGTAGAGAGTCGGTAAAACTTCTTTGGCGGCGGTGCCGTAAACGTCCCTGAGGATTTGAAAGGGTTCTAAATTATCACCGTGCCAATTTTGCTCTTTGAGCATCAGGCATAGGGGGACAGCTTCTTCGATTTTAAACTTGGCAAGAGTTATCAGCCCTGCATAGCGAATTTCTTCACTGAACATCGTGTCTGCTTGCGAGCGGGTGGCGACGGCGGCAATCAGAGCCGGGGCCACGGCTTGCACATCACTTAGAACTAATTTCTGGGTCAAAAATTCTGCCAAATAGCCGCGTGCCATTCCATCGGGTTGCTTGAGTCCCACTTCCAAAGCGGGGTAAAGTAAGCTTTTTTTATCGGTGGCGTAGGTCTGATCTTTGAGCGCTTTAAATAGCGTGTCGGCGAGGTAACCATTCGCAATTTGAATTGGATCATTCCAAACGATGACGTCCGGGTCGGTGGCATTTTTGATAAAGGCATTCAGCATCGGTACCAATTGCGGCTCGGCGTTGGATTGGAAATTTCGGAGTGCGTTGGCAGCTTTACCGCGAACCCAAAAGTCGGTATCTGAAAGCCGTTGACCCAAGGCCGTCAAGGCGCTGGAAGTTTGTCGAATGCCCAGAGTTTCGCAAACCGCTTGGCGAACATTGATGCTGGGGCTCAGAGTTGCATTGGTGATTAGATTGACCAGTGTGCTTAGCTCGCTGGTGGAAAGAGTGCGGCTTGCGAGTTGGGTGGCGGCATCGTGGCGGACTACGGGATCGTAATTGCCCAGAGCGATGATTAAATTTGGTATCGATTCGGTGACGCAATCCCGGTCGTAGGAGGCCGCGGCGATCGCGGAATTGACCGTAGTTTGGTCGAGCTGGTAGGCCGGGTTGAAATCTCTGCCGGTGATGAACAGGCGCTTCAGGGACATGGCGTAGCTGAGAACATAGCAGGCAGTGGGATCCAATCCCTCGTAGCTACTTTCACCAAGATAAGATCCGTCGGTAGTACTTCCGCCGCCGTATTGTTCGGTCCCGTCGTAGACAAATGAATTGTCGGTGCGACGCTCAAGGTCGAGATGCCAAGAGATTTTCTTAAAATAAGTGGTTACGGCGGCATCACCGCCCATACCCGTCCCTAAGCAGGACCACAGATAGCTGAAGCCTTGGCCGGTATGGCCGTATTCGCGGCCGCCAAATCCCGCCACTGACATCCGGGTGAAATACTCGGTTTCAACTTTTTTATCGAGTTGTAACCCGAACAGTACGGCTGCCATTTGATCCTTACCGTTTGACGAGTGAGCCCCCTGAAACGGTTCGTGCTCGCCGTAAGGAATCGAGCCTTTGTTGACGTAATAAGTAAAAAATTTATTCGCGCGGTCAATCGCGGGTCCGATTTCCGAGTTGAGAGTGACGCTGCCTGCGGTCAGCGCCTTACTGCCTAGGACGATCGACATGTTGGCAACGAGAGCGGCTGAATTGATTGGTCCATACCATGGGATGGTGCCGTGCAAGCTCCCATCGGCGTGAGGCTCTGCTCCGCCTGCCCCAAAAGTGCCATATCGACTTTGACTTTTCGCAAGGTTGACGGTGTATTGTTCGAGTCCATGAAGTACACTCGTATCTGGGGTGCCGTCCGCGACACTGCGGAGGTAGTATTCGCTGAGAAAAAGATTGATATAGCCCCAGTGCCAAGTGTCACAGCCGCTGAGGCTCAAAGTGGCAGGTGCTAATGTGTGAGCGAAGTTTTTGAGTTTGGTTTGGACTGCGGTATAATTAGGATGGGTCGTTGGGACTGCGGCTAGCAAGGCAAGTGCTTGAATCGCGCCATTCCAATCCTCATATAAAGATTGTTGATTGAGCTTGATGATGGACTTGCCCAAGATCGCGGCGGATTTTGGGCAATTGTAGGGTGCCGTGTTTGAATAGGTACCGATTACCGGAAGCGTGATGTTAACGTAAGAGAGGATGCCTGCACGCCAGCGTTTGACCCGGAGATTACCCGCACCTATTTTTTCAGCATCACCGATGGCAAGGCCGAAGGCTTTCCGGCAGTCGGTGCTGAAGGAGGGTACGTCACCTGTGCTTGCCGCCATGGCACCTAGGATTACATCATCTTTTGCCAGCGCCGCATTGCCCGGAGCGCTTGCCACCGTGATCAAAATTTGGCGACTTTGATCCGTCTGTAATCCTTCATAACCCGCATCGTCTGAGTCAATATAAATCCAGCCACGCAATCCGGTAGGACCGAGATTGTAGGTTTCTTCATAAAGACGTGAGCTGTCTTTATCGGCTTTGAGGGCGTCGATAGCACCAGTGAGGGTGAGATCTGGCTTCGGGGAATAAGCATGAAGCCAAGTGCTGGCGGTTAACAATATGCAGGAAGTGATTGCCGCGAGATGCGGACGAAAACGAAGGGATGCAATCATTCGAAGGATGGGTTTAAAAATCGAGGGCTTTTTTAATTCGAGCGCATGACGTCGTATTAAGTCCGAAGTTTTTTCTAATTGTTTAATTAGAAAAATAATTCTTATTATTACAGGATAAAAAGTAATGACAACGAATAACTTTGAAATATTTTGATTTCGCTATCGGTAAATTTATGGCCACGTTGCGGTAAAATAATTGTGGGAAAATTTTTCGATTTTTCAAATTGGATTGCC
>JAYWAR010000117.1:0-6065 GCA_043782285.1 Akkermansiaceae bacterium
CAAAGCAACTTGCTAAGCCACGTAACACCGGGCGGGGAGACTAATCCAAGAAAACGGAGGGACGCAATCAAAACATTAGAACCTCAACAGGCCGCGGCAATAATCTTTAACTTTGTCACCGAGTCTCGACCGGGTTCAGATTTTTAAAGCGATCGTTTTGTTGATTGCTTCGAGCGAATCCGGCTTGCCCTAAGTCGAGCGGCGAGGCATGCAAGTGGGGTGAAGCGCAATCTATCAGCCAACCCGGCATGGCAAGAACAGGATCTGGGGCTACCGCTACCCGATTCTTCCCACGCTTGCTCGGTTTGCCTGCCGACCTGGGATTCGATCCTCGGCTACGAAGAAGGCCGCGAAAAAATTGTCAAACGGATGCGTACCGGCTATCCACGATTTTTTAAGCACCCGGCGGTGGAACGCCTGTTTGCCGCCGCTAAGGCGGAAATCGCCAGCGAACATGAGGAAGTTATCGTGCTGGCAACTCGCGCTTCGGTGCAACGAGCACACCGTTGGGTGGAGCGCCGGGCCGCAACTGCCGTCCGGATCGCCAGCTTTCACGGCCTGCAAGTGCTGGTGGTTCCAACCAAAGCCAAGCGAGAAGCCGATGAATACTGGCGCTTCAGTGGTGAAATTGTCAGCAGCAGACAGGCCCAAGATTTTCTCGACGGAAATTTGCGCGAGGGTTCGAAATCCCATCTGCTTTCTCGCTCTTTGGCGAAATTCAACGATGCGGCACCCGACGATACCTTTATTTTTGCCAGTGGCATGGCCGCCGTAACCGCCGTTTTACGAGCGCTACCCGGAATGTTAAATGGCAAAAAAACGCTGCAATTGGAATTTCCTTACGTTGACAGCTTGAAAGTTCAGGAGCTTTTCGGCCACGGGGTGGTTTATCTCAACGAAGCGACTGGGGAATCTTTTGATGAAGCATTGATGCGCATCCGCCAAGGCGAGTTCGCCGGGGTTTTTACCGAAGTTCCCAGCAATCCCCTGCTACGGACCGTCGACTTGCATCGCGTCGCCAAAGCCTGCGAAGACAGTGGCACCCCGCTGGTGGTGGATGACTCAGCAACCGGCCCGCTTAACGTCGACGCCCTGCGCTTCGCCGATGTCGTCACCGGCAGTCTGACCAAGTGGATTTCCGGCAAAGGCGACGTGATGGCCGGGATGGCCACCGTTCGCGCCAACTCTCCAGTCGCCAACGCGCTGCGCGAATCGCTCAAGACGGATGCCACCGAAAGCTCACCTTTGTATATCGCTGACGCCGAGGTTTTACTCTCAAATCTCAAAGGCTACACCAAACGGATGGAAACCATCAACACCACCGGCAAAGCGCTTGCGGCTTGGCTCGCCGAACACCCCGCCGTGGCAGAAGTCTGGCATCCCTCGCTCACTCACACGGCCAATTATGAAGCCGTCATGCGCAAAGGCGGCGGCTACGGCGGCTTGCTTTCCTTCGTTTTGAAGAACCCGAAAAAAACGCCTAAATTTTACGATGCGTTGCCTTTGTGCAAAGGTCCAAGTTTCGGCACCTCATTCACTTTAATCTGCCCTTACACCCTGCTCGCTCACTATCATGAGTTGGAGTGGGCAGCGGGTTGCGGGGTTTCCCCCAATCTATTGCGGCTTTCTTGTGGCCTAGAACCGATCGAAACTTTGATCGCCGCCTTCGAAACTGCTTTCATTCACGCTTAGACCTAAACTCCCGCACCGTTTGGGAAAACCCAAATCCGGCAGCAGCCTCGCACCGTTTTCTACCAGAAATTCTAGCCGCCGAGTAAACCATCCGATGTCGTGGGTTGCGCGGTCGCGACTCGCTGTTATGATCACAGCTTCAAAAGTAAGCTTTCCCTTTTCTGCATGATTGGTCTCGCTCTTAAAATGCTCTTTGGTGACACGGCCAAGTACCTGATGCTGGTTGCGGGTTTGTTTTTCGCCACATTTCTAATCGTTCAGCAGGCATCAGTCTTTTGTGGTCTGATGCTCTGGACCACCGCCACCCTGAAAAACGTCGCCGCTCCGATCTTTGTGGTCGAAGAGCGCGTCGAGCAAATCAACGAAACCAATCCGATGCGCGATACTGACGTCGCCCGCGTTCGCTCAGTTTCCTCCGTGCGCTGGGCGATGCCGCTTTATTCCGGCATCCAGCGGGTTCGCCTCACCGATGGCAGCTTCAAAACCGTGCAACTCATCGGCATCGACGCCGCTTCCCTAGCCGGTGCGCCGGGCCGAATGGTTGAAGGAAACCTCGAAGATCTGCGTTTACCCAACACCGTCGTAATCGACGAACTTGCCACCGTAAGGCTGTCATCCAACCCAAAAGATCCCACTCAAAAAATCAAGCTCGGCGACCAGTTCGAGATCAACGATGTCGAAGCGCGGGTTGTTGGGATTTGCAAAGCGATGCGCTCCTTCACCGGTGGTCCTTACATTTGGACCACTTACGAGCGTGCGCTGCAATACACCCCGGGCTCACGCAAAATGCTCTCTGCCGTGATCGCCGCACCGATTGTCGGCATGAGCACCGATGACGCAGCACTCGCAATCGAAAAAGCCACCGGCCTTCGCGCCTACGTCAACCGCGATTTCGGAGACAACGCCAAGGATTTTAACACCTCTACCGTTTGGTGGTATGTCAAAAATACGGGCATCCCGATTTCATTTGGGACCACAGTGGTCATCGGCTTCATCGTCGGCGTCGCCATCGCCTGCCAGACATTCTATGCTTTTGTGTTAGATAATTTAAAGCACCTTGGAGCACTCAAGGCAATGGGGATGTCCAACTTTCGCCTGAGCGTGATGTTAATTTTTCAGGCACTCACTGTCGGCACCATCGGCTTTGGCCTTGGATTATTAGCCACCGCCGGGTTTGCAATGGGAGCGCTCAAAAATGGCCAGCCGCCATTTTACATGCCCTGGCAAATTCCCGTCACCGCCTTGATTGCCGTCCAAGTGATTTGTATGCTCGCCGCGCTGATGGGCATCATTCGCCTCAGCCTTTATGAACCCGCAATGGTCTTCCGTGCCTGACTCCCCGCCACCCTCCCACATCGTCGTCGATGTCCGCGCCGTTGAAAAAAGTTTCGGCGACGGCTCAGACCGCATCCACGTCCTCAAGCACGTCAACCTGCAAGCCCACACCGGCGAAATTCTGATGCTCGTCGGCCCATCCGGTTGTGGCAAAACGACCTTACTCAGCGCCATCGCGGGCACGCTGCGGGTCGAAAGCGGCAGCATTCAGGTTTTTAACAATTCCTTGGAAAAAATGTCGGGCCGTGCACTCACCCGTTTCCGGGCACAAAACATTGGGTTCATTTTTCAACAATTCAACCTCATTCCCACCCTCACCGTCGCCGAAAATGTCGGTATTCCACTGCTCATCCAGGGCGTCTCCAACAGCCAAGCGCTCAAACGCTCACGCTTGGCTTTGGAAAAGGTCGGCCTCGCGGAACGCTGGAAAGATCGCCCCAACAAACTCTCTGGCGGCCAACAACAACGTGTCGCAATCGCCCGAGCTCTCGTCCACGAGCCACCCCTGGTGATCTGCGACGAACCCACCGCCGCACTCGACGCCCAAAACGGTGAAATCGTACTCGATCTGTTCCGTCAGGTCGCCCGCTCGCCCGAGCGCGCCGTGATCATCGTCACTCACGATAACCGAATTTTTTCTTACGCTGACCGCATCGCCCGCATGGACGACGGTGAAATCGTCGAGGTTCACCCACAAAGCCAGCAACTCGCGCCGCAATTTCTCCACGAACACCCGCACTGATCGCCCGTTTTATCCCCGCTTGCACTCCTCCTTTTTCGATCGCTCCACCCCACCCGCTTGCCATGAATTTCTTCTCTAAACTCCTGCGCTATGGCACCCTCGCCGCCGCCTTGCTCGGCGTTGTCGCCATCATTCGGGTCTCTCGCACCCAGGCCGAACACCAAATGCTGCCAACTTCCGAGCCACCCGTGATGCCGCCGCTGAAACCCTATGCCCAAGCAGTTGCTGCCACCGGAATTCTCGAGGCCCTTAGCGAAAATGTCGCAATCGGCGTACCACTGCCCGGCCTCGTCACCGAAGTTTATGTCAAGGTCAACGAACGAGTGACCCTCGATCAAGCGCTCCTCAAACTCGACGACCGCGACCTCCGCGCCGAGCAACTCTCAACCCAAGCCCAACAACAAATCTCGCGCGCTCAAATCACCGTCAGCGAAGCCCAACTTGCCAAGCTCGAATCCCAACTCGCCCGCCTCAATGCCGTGACTGACAGCCGCGCCGTCAGCCGCGATGATCTCGAAAACCGCAAGCAAGATGTCACCGTGGCGCAAGCTCAACTACTTGCCGCCAAAGCCCAGCTCAGCGCCACAGAAACCTCGCTTAAGCGCCTCGCCCTTCTCATCGAGCGGCTCACGGTCCGCGCGCCGCGCGCCGCAACCCTCATTCAACTGAATATCCGCGCCGGAGAATACGCCGCCACCTCACCCAAAACTCCCGCGATGATTCTTGGCGATACCAGCAAACTCCAAGTCCGTGCCGACATCGACGAACAAAATGCCACCCGCATCCGTGAAGGCCAGGCCGCTTACGGCTATTTAAAAGGTGACCCTAGCGTCACCTTCCCGCTCGAATTTATCCGGATCGAGCCCTACGTGATCCCTAAAGTTTCCTTGACTGGCTCCAGCACCGAGCGGGTCGATACGCGCGTCCTGCAAGTCATTTACTCCCTCACCCGACCGACTGAGCCGCCGCTTTACGTCGGCCAGCAAGTCGATGTCTTCATCGCAGCTCCCGACCGCCATCCCAAGCCATGAAATTTCGCCTGCTCGTTTTCCCCACCGCTCTCATTCTCGGCTCATGCGTCGTTGGCCCAGATTTCCAACTCCCCAGCAGCTCCCTCAGCTCGAAATGGAAGGAATCTGACCTCAGCCCTGCCAGCCAGCTCCCCGATGACTGGTGGCGCTTGTTTCATGACCCCGAACTCAGCCGCCTGGTTACCCGCGCCCTCGTCGCCAACAACGACCTCGCTGCTGCCAAAGCTCGCGTCGATACTGCCCGCGCACTCGTTGGCAACGACCGGGCATCACTTTTCCCGACCCTCGATCTTACCGGTTCCGCTGGCATTTCCCGCAGCTCAGCGGACGCCCTCCGCGGCAACCTTCCACCCACTGCCAAAATCGAACTGGAATCCCAGCGCTACCGTAGCACTTTCAATCTCGCCTACGATCCCGATCTGTGGGGCAAAAATAAACGCAAAATCGAATCCTCAGCGGCCCAAGCTGCCGCGACTGAAGCACTGCTGGATGCGCAACGGCTCGGCGTCGCCACCGAAGTCTGCCGCCAGTATTTCCTTCTCCGCGGCCTTGATGCTCAAAATTCGGTGCTTCGCAGCACCTTCGCCAGTCGCCAAGAAGCACTCGCAATCCAAAAATCCAAATTGGATGCTGGTTTGATCGACGGACTCTCGACCAGCCGCGCCGCAACTGAAGTGGATCTCGCCAACAACGACCTCGCCGTCGTTCAACGCCAACGCGGCTCCGCCGAACATGCCCTCGCGGTGCTTTGCGGCGCAACTCCCTCCGACTTCGCCATCGCTCATCGCACCACCGAAAGTTCCCTTCCCACTCTCCGCCCCGGACTCCCCGCCGACGTTCTCAAACGCCGTCCAGACGTCCGCGCCGCCGTACATGAACTCCACGCCGCCAACGCCAAAATCGGCATCGCGGAAGCTGCTTTCTATCCAAACTTCGTCCTCAACACCGGCGCTGGTTTCGAGTCCGTAGACCTCACTCGCTTCCTTGACTGGGAAAACCGAGTGCTCTCACTCGGCACCGGCCTCGCCGCCCCGCTCCTCGACGGTGGCTCAAATCAAGCCAGCTACCAAGCCGCCCGCAGTCGTTATGACGAAGCCCTGGCCAAATATCGTCAAGTCTTGCTAATTGCCCTCCGTGAGGTGGAGGACGCCCTCGTGGATCTCAAAGGCCTCGCCAAATCCCGCACCGCGTTGCAACTCGCCCTCCGCCATTCCCAAGAAACCAAACAGCTTTCTCAAGAACGCTACACCAAAGGCCTGACCAGC
>JAYWAR010000118.1:0-6040 GCA_043782285.1 Akkermansiaceae bacterium
TGGTGCCTTTCGGCTGGGTGCTTGACCCGACACCGCTGCCGCCTCACGCCGCCTTGCCAAAAATCGAGGCTCATTCATGGGCGGAGGTCGCTAAATTTAGCCAAAAAGAGCGCAAATTGGTGCTCAAAATCAGTGGCTTCCACGAAACTGCTTGGGGCTCGCGCGGAGTCTTCATCGGCCACGACATGGCAGGGCCGGAATGGTCACAACAACTTCACACCGCGCTGGCTCAAGCCGCTGAACAACCGTGGATCCTGCAAGAGTTTCGCGAAGGGCGGCGGATCGAGCATCCGGTGTTCCGTAAAGATGGCTCAGTCGAAATGATGCAAGGCCGGGTGCGACTTTGCCCGTATTTTTTCAGCAACCTCGCGGGCGAGACCACCTTCGGCGGCTGCCTGGCAACGATTGTCCCGGCAGACAAAAAGAAAATTCACGGGATGAGCGACGGCGTGCTGGTCCCCTGTGTAATCGAATAAACCCACAAAAAAATCCGCTCGGATGCGAACACCCAAGCGGATTTTTAAAATTTCAGCGATCCCTTAAATAATTCCCGCTTTTTTGAGAGTCACGAAAGCGCCATTTTTGTTGATCGTCTTGAGCGCGCGGCAGCTCAGCTTGATCCGCACAAACTTGCTGAGTTCAGGAACCCAAATACGCTTATTTTGAAGATTTGGAGAGATCGTGCGCTTCACCACTTTGGTGACGTGACGACCAATACCACCTTTTTTCTTGGCCAAACCTGAACGGTGGATCTTGCCGCCTGAGCGGACGCGGGTTCCTCGAATACTGCAAATGCGTGCCATAATAAAAATTGTTCGTGTTGCGGGACGCGGAGAATGGCGATGCGCCCCAACCCGTCAAGACGAATCCTGACAATTTTCGTGGATTGCTTACCAACCCGGCCCACGCAGCCGATTCACCCAGTACTCGATGTCCCTGAAAATCTGCTCTTTCTGCGCGTCATACATCAGCAAGTGGTAAGCGGTAGGGTAATTGTGGTAAGTTTTTGAGACTCCCCATGGAATCCGACTGACGAAACCGCGCAGGTCTGAATCATCATTAAAATAGTCTTTGCCGCCGTGTAAAATCAACACCGGCGAGCGAAAATAAGGCGCACATGCGTTCATGCTGTCGATGTGAAGGGCTAAAGCACCGATCAACCGCAGCGTGTATTGCTCAACGCTGTATGCATTTTTTTTGCTTTGGGTAAGGTGGTGAGAATTTTGGGTCATCTGCACATCTTGGCCACCCGACAGAGTTTCGAGAGAAATCCGCGCCAAGGGTAAGGTGGTAGCGGCGATTTGCACCAAGCCCGGCGTCCACGCCGGAATGTCGTCGCGAAAACGAACGATCGGCGATGACAGAATCAGCCCGGCGCAAGGCGGCTGGTTGGCCGGAGCCTCGCGCCATGCGTGCGCCGCGATCAGCGCCCCCATGCTTTCGCCAAACCAGACAATTTTGGCATGCGGATGCCGCTCTTGCACCAGTTGAGTGAAGGCAAACAAATCGCGATACCAATCCTGAGGATCCCCAATGTCGCCACGGCGTTCATGAATCGGATCACTCCCTTGGCCACGCACCTCGTATGCATAAAGGCCGGTGCGCGGCTGGTGTTGAAGCAAATGCTTGCCAAGGTTGGCGTAGTCGATCGCAGCACCGCAAAACCCGTGGATGCCAATCATCACCACATCCGGTGCCACCGTCGCTGAAATCCACTTTCGATACCCAAACGAATCGACCTTGGCTGCCGCCTTGTGATGGCTCACCAAAGTCTCTTGCGGCGCACACCCCCCCAAAATCAGCGCCACTCCGCCAACAACCCAGCGGATCATCTGAAAAACTGAGCGGCCAATCATTTGCCAAGTCTCACAGAACTCCCGGAAAGTGCAATCCCGGAAGCGCTCACCGCAGCTTGGGCCAATTCAGCAAGTTTGGCATTTTCGGAAACAACCCGCGCTGTGGTCATTCACCATCCCAACGGCTTGCATGAAGGCATACAGCGTGGTCGGGCCGACAAAGTTGAAGCCCGCTTTTTTCAGCGCTTTGGAACAAGCCTCAGACTCAGCAGACCGGCTCGGGAAATCCGCCAACGTCTTGAAATCATTCACCTGCGGCTTACCGCCGACGAAGCTCCAGATCCACTCCACCGGCTCACGCAGTTGCTGCCACGCCCGAGCATTCTGGCGAACTGCAAAAATTTTCCCCCGGTGGCGGATGATCCCCGGGTCGAAAGTCAGAGCTTCTAACTCAGCATCGCTCATGGCCGCGACCCGCGTCGGCTCGAAATGATGAAAAACTTGGCGGTAGTGGTCGCGTTTTTGCAGGACCGTCCACCATGACAACCCCGCTTGCGCACCTTCCAGGCAAAGGCACTCGAACAAATAACGAGGATCCCGCGAGGCCACCCCCCACTCGCGATCATGGTATTCGCAATACAAAGGGTGCTGGAGCGGAAGCCACGGGCAACGAGTCATGGCGACAGTTTGCCAATCCGGGAATGCAACGCAATCCCGTCTTGCAGCCAGTCACCGCGCCTGCTTCGCTTGGCACTCCAACCTTTCAATTTATGGCCAACAAAGATGTCACTGATCCCGCCCGTATGGAAAAAATCGTCTCGCTGTGCAAACGCCGCGGCTTCATTTTTCAGGCCGGAGAACTTTACGGCGGCCTCAATGGTTGCTGGGATTACGGCCCACTCGGCGCGGAGCTGAAACGAAATCTGAAGGACTATTGGTGGCGCAAAACTGTCCAAGAACGCGACGACGTGCTCGGGATGGACGGCGCGATTTTGACCATGGAGCAGGTGCTGGTCTCCTCCGGCCATGTCGGCGGATTTTCGGATCCGATGTGTGACTGCCGGGTTACCCAAGCCAGGCTCAGGGCAGATCAAGTCCCACTGCTGACAGGCAAAGTGCGGGTTTATCGTGCGGCCTATCCACAATCGCTGCCGCTCAAACTTGCTGAGGTCGTTGAAAAACTCGGCACTCAATTGCTTCCCGAAGCGGCGAATCGTGCGCTTTCGCAAGCTCTCTTGGTTCCCTGCGAAGAATCTCCAAGCGTCGCACAGGTTACCCAAGCAATTGAGAAATTTGTTTCGAGCCATGTGCAACTCGACAATTCGGAGATCTCCAAAATTGCCGAGATCACGGCTGAAATCCTCAAGGAAATCCATTTTACCGACCTCAAGATTTTCATTCTTGAGGGAAAAAAACCGGAATCGGCGGACAAGCTGGCAAAGCAATTTTACCTCTCCCGAGGAATTCAAAATCCCGCGATCATCGCAGAACCCGACTTGCTGGATGTCGTAAATTCTCAGTCATTCAATCCAGAGAACGGAGCTGAACTCACCGAGCCACGCCAGTTCAACCTGATGCTCCAAACCAACTTCGGCGCGACTGGCGACCAGATCGCTTACCTTCGCCCAGAGACCGCGCAGTCGATTTTTTGCCAATATAAGAACGTGCTCGACTCGAACCGCGTGAAGCTGCCCTTCGGCATCGCACAGTGCGGTAAGTCGTTTCGCAACGAGATCAACCCGCGTAATTTCACCTTCCGCTCGCGTGAATTCGAGCAAATGGAAATCGAGTATTTCTGCCACCCGAACGACGGCCTGCGCCTCACCGACGAGTGGCTCGCCGAGCGCCTCAAATTCTACGGCGAAATCGGAATCCCCCGCGAAAAACTCCACATCCTCGACATCCCCGACGGCGAGCGCGCCTTCTACTCACAGAAAACCTACGACATCGAATACGAATTTCCCTTCGGCATCCAGGAGCTCGAAGGCGTCGCCTATCGCACCGACTACGACCTTGGCGTCCACGAAAAAGGCGCGGGCAAATCGCTGGTTTATTTCGACGAGGAGACCAAAGAGAAATTTCTACCACACGTCGTCGAGCCCTCTGCCGGTTGCGACCGCACAGTGCTTGCGCTCATTTGCGAAGCCTTCGACGAGGAGACCCTCACCGACGACAAGGGCAAGCAAGACGTCCGCACCGTGTTGCGTTTTGTCCCACGGATGGCACCAATCAAGGTTGGGATTTTCCCGCTGCTGAAAAAGAATGAAGAGCAAGTCCGCCTCTGCCGCGAAATTCAAAAAACCCTCCAACCATGGATGAATGTTTTCTACGACGATGGCGGTGCCTTAGGCCGCCGTTATCGCCGCCAAGACGAGGTCGGCACCCCGTTTTGCATCACCGTGGATTTCGAAACTCTCGGCGAACAGGGCGATGAACTCAAAAATACCGTCACCATCCGTCACCGCGACTCGATGGAACAGCAACGCCTGCCGATCAGCGACTTGCTTGCATGGCTGCTTGAGCGGGTCCGTTGATTGCTGAAATTGCCAACCCGTCCCAACCGGAAAAAGCACTGGGGAGAAGGGGTTTGCAACCCCTTTCACTGCCAAGGAATTCCCGATAACTCGGTCAAGAAAGGGGTTGCAAACCCCTTCTCCCCATTCGACCAAAATCCACCAATTTTGATGCCGCCATGATCGAGGGTGTCGATGCGACAGAAAAATGGATGACTTGCTCATCCGGCAATTTTGATTTGTCCGAAATCCCCTCGCTTCTTGATTGTTCCAAGCCACGCCATCACTGTCCGCGCATGTCCGAGCCCGCGCTGACTCCCATGATGGCCCAATATCAGGCGATGCGTCGTTCATTGCCCGCCGATATCATCCTGTTTTACCGCCTCGGCGACTTTTATGAAATGTTCTTCGACGACGCGAAAGCCGCCTCGCCGATCATGAATATCGCCCTCACCAAACGCGGCGGCACCCCGATGTGCGGCGTCCCCTACCATGCGGCACAAGGCTATATCGCCCGGCTGCTTAAAGCCGGCAAGCGCGTCGCCATCGCCGAGCAAACCTCCGAACCGGTCCCCGGCAAGCTCGTCTCCCGCGAAATCGCCCGCATCCTCACCCCCGGCTCGATCGATGACGCCACCCTGCTCGACGACCAACGCCCAAACTACCTCGCCGCCGTTTGCCGCCACGGCAAATCCGTCGGCCTCGCTTGCATCGACCACACCACCGGCGAGTTCACCATCGCCGAATTCCCGGATCTCGGCTTGCTCGAAGACGAACTCGCCCGCATTTCCCCGTCCGAGCTCCTCATTCCAGACCATCAGTCCGCCGAGTTTGGAAAACTCACAAATTGCCTGATTTACGAAGGCTATACCTTCCTCCCCGAGCACGCCAACCAGCTCCTCAAGGACCATTTCAACGTCCACTCGCTCGACGGCTTCGGCTGCGCAAATCTCCACGCCGCAAGCGGTGCCGGCGGCGCAATCCTCCACTACCTCATCCACCAGCTCCGGAGAAACTGCACCCACCTTCACCCGCCACACGTCCGGGAAAGCGCCGACCACGTGCTCATCGACGCCGCTTCCCAGCGCAATCTCGATCTCGTGGACTCCCGCTCCGGAAAATCCCACACCCTGCTCGGCGTCCTCGACCGCACCGCCACCCCGATGGGAGCGCGTCTCCTTCGCGACTGGATCCTCCACCCGCTGCGCGACCTCACAGCCCTCACCGCCCGCCAGGATCTCATCGCCGCATTTCTCGCCGAGCCCTTCCTCCTCTCGAAATGCCGCGAATCCCTCAAAGGCATCCGCGACATCGAGCGCACCACCTCCCGCCTCTCCCAAGGCTCCGGAAATGCCCGCGATCTCCAATCACTTTCCATCTCCCTCTCCCACATTCCCGCGCTCAAGGAAGACCTAGCATCGCTTCCCAACTCCCCTTCCCTTCAGCCCCATCTTTGCTCCCGCCTCCACGAGTTCCACGAACTCACGGAAATGCTCTCAAAAGCCCTCAACGACGAGCCGCCTTCCCACCTCCGCGACGGCGGCGTGATCCGCGACGGCTGGTCACTCGCGCTCGACGAACTCCGCGACGCCTCGCGCGGCGGCAAGGACTGGATTGCCCGCCTCCAAGAAGACGAACGCAAACGCACCGGCATCGACTCGTTGAAAATTAAATTCAACAATGTCTTCGGCTACTTCATTGAAATCACCACCAGCCACCTCGCTAAAGTCC
>JAYWAR010000119.1:0-6027 GCA_043782285.1 Akkermansiaceae bacterium
CCAACAGCAATTTCTTCACTGGCAAAGATTTCTGCTACAGTGGCAAGCCGTTTCAGCATTTTTGTGAAATTTAGATCTGTCGAATCTTGCGGTACAAAACCCAAATGAAATGTCACCCGATTAAGTTTTAATTCAACAGCAATCGCAAGTATGGCGCGGATATTTTCCAAATTCTTATCCCAAGTCGCATCGGGAACAATTCCTCCACTCAGCCGAATTGAATCTAAACTTGAATAATCTTCCCCCACACAGCTAAACATTCCAGATACTATTGTAATACCCGCATTATTTAACAAATCACCAACATCTCCCCAAATAGCAGGCAGTTCGCGTAATGGATCCAATGCCAATTGCACACGGTTGATACCTGTAAATTTTAACTTCGCAATCAAATCATACGGATCAGTGGGAAGTAACGACCAAGAACATACCGCTAAATTTTTTGCTTTGGTAGACGATTTCATCAATGTTTTAGAAAATTTAAATTTTCAACTTCGGTAAACTTGCAGCAGCAACTGCCTGCCCAACACGACGAGTCTTCTCATCAGGTACATGCATCATTATTTCACCAGTGATCTCTGGAAACTCTTGGATTAATACTTCACGAGCTTTCGATAAGACAATATCACCTCCTTCTCCACTGGTAACACGACCAAGGATAAGCAAATGTGAATATTCGTAAAAGTTCATATAGTGAGGAATAGTATAACCTAGATAGACACCGATAGTTTCGTAAATTTTCGAGGCACGTTGGTCACCCTTGGCCATCAGATTCTGAATTTCTTTGAGTCGTTCAGGTAAATCCATCTCGGGTGGTAACTTGATGCCTGCCGCAGGCAGAAGTTTGTTAACTGCTTGTTGAGAAAAATAAAGTGCACCCACGCCTTGATCTCCCGACCACTCATCAGTCGGAGCTTTCGGATTGTAATCCACAGGAGCAAATGCAAGTTCGTTAAGCCAACCCAGAATTCTGCCTTTTCTATCCATAAAACCAGCAGCCTCACTCGATCCCATCGCAACGCCTAACATGCCAGTCTTGTTCAAAGACAAAGCTCCCGCTAACGCGGTCACGTCACCATCATTCATGATTACAACTGGCACTTTCCATTCTTGTTCAATTCGCTTAAAAACAGCTGCTGCTTGAGGGAAAAGTTTTTTGGGGATGGCACGCAACAATGAAGCCACGCGAATTTCATTATCCACGATAATCCCCGCAGAACTACCGCCGATAGCGTCTACCTGCGGCATGCAAGCCGCAGCTCGGTGAAGAGCCGCAGAAATGTGGTGGTAATGGTATTCAGGATTGGCTTGGATTTTGGGGTCCCACGGAGTTTCTTCAGTAAAAACGACTTCCCCGTCAATGACTGCAGAAACTTTATAATCGCTAGCGCCTAAATCAAAACCAATTCTACATCCCTTAAGATGTCCTCCAGCAGCCACTTGCATATCCTTGGCAACTGGAACGCTTTCAGGTGTAGTCAGAATAACTTCAAACTTTTCTCCATATGCAAGTTCCATCATTTGACAGTCAAATTTGCGTACGCCTCGTGCTGAATAGCATTGTCGAATAAATTCACCAATAATTTGGGGACCGCCGAAATGAAGCTTCCAACCACCACGTGACCACAACAGAAACTTAACGATCCGTTCAACGTACAGAAGTGTCTGATCATCGGCACTTGGTCTCACGAATGTTTCAAAGCGCGATATTAGGCCACATTCTCGCTCAAGCCCAAGAACCAGTGGAACAGCATCACCTGAAACTTGTACCCCGGCGAGATAGTGGCGGTTGTATAGCACAGGGGGTAAAAACCCAGGATCAAGTGGTGCGAAAATAGTAGGTTTGATAGAATTCAATAACATCAGTTTGAAAAGTTAGATTTAAGCTGATTTTTTACCATCGAAATACTCTTCAATCTCTTCGAGCGTTTTGCCTTTGGTTTCAGGCAGGAAAAATGCTGCAGTGATAAAATAAATTACTGTGCATGCAGCCCAAAACCCAAATATTGCAAAATAACCGTAGTTCCCTACGATCGGTAGGAAAAAAGCAGCGATTCCCGTAGAAACGCCTTGATTGATTAATAGTGCAACTCCCATGCCGACCGAACGGATTCTTGTGGGCATCAACTCTGATAATGCCAGCCAAACACAAACCCCTGGCCCAACTGAGAAAAAAGCAATGAAGACCGCTAAACAAATCGCGATCATAACGCCTGTTTGTTTGGTGGGAACTGGGCCAGCTTTAGCCCGAAGAATTTTCAACGGCTGACCCGCGTTTTCTTTATCATTGAGAGCCAGTGAAATATCAATAGTACTCACTTTAGGATCATTGCTAAGACCAACCGTAATTCCCTGTTTTTGACCGTAGGCGTATAAAATTGACAATTGCAAGGGCTGACCATCTTCAACAATTTTACCGAGATCGACAGTTTTAAGATCAAAATTTAGCCTATCAGCAACAATCATGGATTTAACTTTTTCTGCCACATCAACCCGTTTCGACTCAAACGAGTAAAAAATCGCAGAACCGGCAAGAAGTGAAACAATAATACCCGCGGTTCCAAGTTTAAGAAGAAATTTACGTCCCTTTTTATCGACTAACATCACAGCGATTACTGTCATTAAGCAATTGAGAACTTTGATCCACAAGCCGCTCTGTGAAGCAGCTTCAGCTGCAAGTCCAGCTTGTTGAAGAATAGTTGTCATGAAACCAAGAATCGAATTAATACCAGTCGCTTGATTGCAGCCTAGAATAACGCATGCAATTATAAAGGGAACAATGTATTTTCTTTGAGTAAATATTTCCCCAAAGGACTCGACAAGTGTCACTTTCGGTTTGATATGTTCTTGAACTAACGCAATTTCTAATTCGGCAAGTTCAAACTCAGTCTCAGCTGCCGTGCGTGAACGGAGCATCGCATCACGAGATTCTTGTTTGCGTCCCTTACGGTACAACCAACGTGGTGATTCTGAGATAAAGAAACCACCAATCAGAAAAAAAACACCTGGGTAGATTACCGCTAAAAACATTCCGCGCCAAGCATGATTAGCGGCAGCGATGATGCTATCCTCGTTACCATTTGCAACAGATATGGCAACCTCAGCATTTTTTGTGTAAAAATTACCAATAAACGCGGCGACAACAATTCCAAACGTCAGCATGAACTGAAAAATCGAAGTGCCTTTGCCACGAGCATCAGCCTTTAAACATTCTACCAAATAAAGAGGTACCACCACCGCAATTACGCCACCACTCATCCCTTGAAGGATTCGACCAAGTAATAACGGCAGATAAGTCTGAGAAGTGAAAATAATTGCAACACTGGCAACAAACATCACAGCACTGATGAGCATCATCAATTTGCGGCCAACAAGATCCGCAAAAAATCCTGCGATAACAGAGGCAAACATCGACCCCCCAAGAACAGCGGCGACAATGACCGATTTATTTTCTTCGGTCATTGAAATCGTTTTACCGAGATAGCCGAGCGCGGGATCAATAATGCCTATATCAATTCCATAAAGCAACCCACCTAAACCTGCGACAAGAAGTAGCAATCGATTATAGCCTAATTTATTAGTTTCTGAAATTTTTGTCATTTTTTAGATTTGCTCAACGATAGATAACGACGAGAAACAATGCGGCTTCTCGCTTGCCTGAATTGACAATGGTATGAGCTACATCGGCTCGATAAGTGGCTGAATCACCTGTATTCAAAGATTCGCTGAAATTTCCTGATTGAAGGCTCACCGCTCCTTCTTCGACGGTCAAAAACTCGCGGGTCCCATCGACATGCGGTTGGCTCCTCAAAGCACCGTTCACCGGAAGTTTCACCTCATAGAATTCAATATCCTTTTCCAGATTTAATGGAGAAAGAGTACGAATCTGACATTGCTTGTCCGAACGAAATACTTGCGCACGGTCATCGGCGCGGGTAATTTGGATTGAAGATGCAGAATCTGCACTTTCAATTAAATCCTGTAAGGACAAACCGAAAGCACGTGCTATGCGGTAAGTAACACTGAGAGTTGGATTCGCCCGTTCACGTTCGATTTCGCTCAACATTGAACGACTTACTTCACTCACCGAGGCCAATTCCTCCAAAGACCAACCACGGTCGCCCCGCAATTTTTTGACACGACGTCCTAAATCTTCATTAATAGATTCTTTATCCGCCGTTGTGGAGGTTTTACTGGCTTTCTTGGCAACACGCTTTGTTGGCACGCTTTGAGCATTATATTGGATGTTTTTTCCTGTAAAGTGGAAATTTCGACTTGCCAATTTATTGGATTATCTTCCATTATTCCGGAGGTTAAATTGATTTAAATTGGAAGCATTTTTGCATGAAAGCACTTGTTAAAGCAAAGTCAGAGCCAGGATTGTGGTTGCAGGACGTTCCAAAACCAATCCCCGGGATTAACGACGTACTCATTAAAATTCATAAAACCGGCATTTGCGGTACAGATCTGCATATTTACAATTGGGATACTTGGGCGAAAAAAACAATTCCAGTGCCAATGGTCGTCGGACATGAATTCGTCGGTAAAGTAGTCGAGGTCGGTTCCAATGTGAGTGATTTCCACATCGGTGAAATTGTGAGCGCCGAAGGTCATGTTGTATGTGGCCGTTGTCGCAACTGCTTAGCTGGACGACGTCACCTCTGCAAAGATACTGTCGGCATTGGGGTGAATCGCACTGGTGCCTTCGCCGAATATATTAGTGTACCCATGACGAATGTATGGCATCATACTGTAGGTGTGAATGAAGAAGTTGCTTCAATTTTTGATCCCTTCGGCAACGCAATGCATACCGCACTTTCCTTTGATTTACTAGGGGAAGATGTACTTATCACAGGTGCAGGACCAATCGGTATCATGGCAGTGGCTATCGCCAAGCACGCCGGTGCTCGTCATGTGGTGATTACAGACGTTAACGACTATCGCTTAAACCTTGCTAAAAAACTTGGTGCTGATGTCGCGCTCAATGTTACCAAAGGTAATCTCGCCACGGTTCAGCAAAATTTACGAATGAAAGAAGGATTTGATGTCGGACTCGAGATGAGCGGAAATCCCAGCGCCTTCAGTAGCATGATCGACGCTATGTGCCATGGTGGCAAAATCGCCATGCTTGGCATCCCTAGCGAGCCGATGCCCATAGACTGGAACAAGGTGATCTTCAACATGCTTACGATCAAAGGTATCTACGGAAGAGAAATGTATGAGACGTGGTATAAAATGAATGTTATGTTAGAAAGCGGATTAGACATCAGCCCAGTGATTACTCATCGCTTTGGTGCCGATGATTTTGAAAAAGGATTTGAAGTCATGAACACCGGCATGAGCGGTAAAGTGGTGCTTGACTGGACTGTATTCGATTGAATTTTACTCGATAATTTAAATTATAGAAAACTAGCTATGAATCATCAATTTACTCATCATCTTCAGTCGCAACTCACTCACATTCGTGGAACGGGCACCTACAAGCAAGAACGGCTACTCTCTACTCCTCAGGGAACGACCGTGCAGACCAATACTGGCTCCCCAGTGCTAAACATGTGTGCTAATAATTACTTAGGCCTCGCACAACATCCAAGAATTCGCAAGGCAGCTCACGATGCACTGGATCATTGGGGTTACGGCTTGGCAAGTGTTAGATTTATTTGTGGCACTCAGATACTTCACAAAGAGCTAGAATTAAGTTTAAGTGATTTTCTTGGAACTGAAGATACAATCCTTTATGGATCTTGTTTTGATGCGAATGGTGGACTGTTTGAAACACTGCTCGGTCATGAAGACGCAATCATCAGCGATGAGCTCAATCATGCTTCAATCATAGACGGAGTGCGCCTTTGTAAGGCCCAACGGTCACGTTATAAAAATTGTGATATGGCTGATCTTGAAGCGAAATTGATTGAGGCTGAAACTAAAGGCGCACGCTTTAAAATGATCGCAACCGATGGCGTTTTTTCGATGGATGGCTTCATTGCACCGTTGAAAGAAATTTGCGATCTCGCTGACAAATACAAT
>JAYWAR010000120.1:0-2143 GCA_043782285.1 Akkermansiaceae bacterium
AAGCTATCTATTTCCAAAGTCGCTGCAAGTAACTCAAAAGCGAGATCTTGCGAGATGCCAAGCTGTTGGCTCAACTCTGCCAATTCACGCTCTTCCGCACGATCCAAGTCGCTCAGAGCGTGTCCTGCGCTTAGCTCATCAAAACGAAGTTTGAGGTCTTCAGGCTTCATGATGCGGATTGACGGTTCGAGATTCCGATGCGCTGCAAGTGTTCACGCAAGGTAATGAGACCTCGCCGGAGACGGGTCTTGACGGTGCCGAGCGGAAGCCCGGTTTTCTTGGCGATTTCTGGGTGAGTAAATCCTTCTTGGAAGAACAGCTCGAATAGCTGACGAGTCTCATCAGGGAAAGTTGCGAGTGACGATTTCACGGTCTCAGGATCGCAGGTGATCGAAGAATGATCCGGATTCGGTAGAGGAATCGACTCCGCGACTGCCAAGGGTTCGAAATCAGGTTTTCTGCCATGACGTCGCAGATGATCAATGGCCCTTCGCTTGGTAATCAATCCCACAAATGTAGCCTCAGAAGCGATCGAGGGATTGAAGGATTCCGCTTTTTTCCAAATCTCAATGAAGACTTCCTGTACCAGATCTTCTGCCTCCGAGCGGTTGGGAATATAACGCTTCGCGATAGCCCAGACAATCCCTCCATATCGAGAAATGCATAAATTCATCGCGTCGGAATCCCCAGCCGCCACTCGCGGTAGGAGGTTTTGATCGGGTGATAAACTATTCGCCATCAAGAATTTCGTGACAAACTAGTGGGCACTTGTTTTTTGTCCACTGTTAGTTGAGACGATTTGATTGTTACTTCTTTCGCGACGTCTGAGCGGTGGCCGGGATTTGATCCAGGTCCCTAATGTGGAAGCGTAAATTCCCCAAACCCCGGCATCAATCGCCCGAATTTGAGGAATCGTAGGATCACTTACAAATCAGAAGAATTGTGGGTGAAAAGATCCGTTACTTGGTGGGCGGCATCAAGACAGCGTCGATCACATGGATGACTCCATTCGTAGCTTTTACATCCGCGCTGGTGACCTTCGACTTATTGATGAACAATGAGCCATCTTTGACCTCCAGAGTAAGCTTGTCCTTGTTGAGTGCGGTGGCCTCGGTCAACTTCATCGCTGCCTTCGAATCGACATCTCCGGCAACAACGTGGTAGGTTAGAATGTTGACGAGCTTTGCCTTATTCTCTGGCTTGAGGAGCATTTCTACAGTGCCTGCTGGTAGCTTAGCGAATGCCTCATCGGTAGGTGCAAAAACCGTAAATGGCCCAGGCCCCTTGAGGGTATCCACAAGTCCGGCTGCTCCAAGCGCAGCAGCAAGTGTCTTGAATGACCCTGCCGCTACGGCGGTATCAACGATGTCTTTCTTCTCCGCAGCGTTGAGTGAACCTGCTCCGAATGAGACGAGACTTAGCAAGCAGACGAATGATTTAAACAATGGTTTCATGAGTTCGATTAGTTTTTATGTTTGAGTTGTGACACCGTGTCGATTGCCGAAGCACGGTTACAAAGGAGCTTTCGACGAGCCGCTCAAATTGGATTCAAAAAGATTTCGAATCCCTCACCAAATTGTGTCCTTCGATTTATTGAGACTTGGGTGAACACCTTTAAAAAAGCCGCTAGGAGAAATCCAGTGGTCTTTCGAAGTTTGTTTGAACCTGATGAATTATTCTTCAGGTGGTCTGCCTAGTTTGCCTTGAGGAATTGGGAATGCATGCCAACTTCTTAAGCAGCAGGAGTGTCTTCAATTTTAACGAACTCCAGTTCAAAAACTAGAGTGCGGTTTGGCGCGATATTAGCACTGCAGCGCGATTTAGGACAGACCTTTAGTCAGTGATAGGAATTGGCCCGGGCTGACATGTTCTGTCGCATGCCGCGTAGCCGAGGGTTTGGCGATAGGTCCGCTGCCAGATCTCATCTTCCACGGTCACTGTGGAAGATGAGATTTGGAACGGTGTCGCGGCAACCGAGGGCCTGCTTGAGGGCGTTACCGACCCGTTCGGCGTGCATGTGGTCTGCCAAGGCCCAGCCGGCGATTCATCTGGCAGAGATCGATGACCACTGCCAGGTAGATCGAGCTGATGGATGTCGGAATGAAAATGATACCACTGGCTCGGACTCGGTTGAAGAGCTTGG
>JAYWAR010000121.1:0-2135 GCA_043782285.1 Akkermansiaceae bacterium
TGGCAAGACATTCGCCAACGGCATAGACCTCAACGGAAACGTGACCCTGCTGGTCAACGTAGCCACCGGCCAGTCCGCCGCAACCTACGAATACGGCCCGTTCGGCGAACCTCTCCGGCAAAGCGGAGAATACGCGGCTCTGAACCCATTCCGATTTTCAACAAAATATACCGACGACGAAACCGGTCTTCTTGATTATGGCCATCGACACTACGACCCATCCATCGGTAGGTGGTTGAATCGAGATCCGAGCAACGAATATGGCGGGTGCAATTTGTATGGGTTTGCCGGAAACGACGGCGTGAACTTTTATGATTATTTAGGACTGTGGTTTGCGGATGGAAGAGGTATTGATACGAAGGCACTTGGCAAGGATTATACTTTTACCTTGGATGGTAAGGGTGACTATAAGGTACATCCAGGGAATTTGGAGAATAACGCTGATATTGCAACAGCAGCGGAAAATCATGAAAAGCGCCATATCGCTGCGGTTAAGGCCTCGAGTCAGGGGCATGCAGTTCCCTATAAGCAGATCTTCAGTTGCAGTAAAAACGATAAGAAATTTTATTATTATTTCTCATGGAATGGTTCTGCATACGTGAAAACCAAGATGGCCAATGGAGAGAGCCCCTTATGGAAGGATGGAACTTGGGTTTTCTTTATCTCACGCGATGAACAGAAGGCTGAAGAGATCAAGGAAACAAGGGCTGAAATTGCTGAGTTGAATTCTGCCAAGCAAACCGGCGTTGTAACTAAAAGGATCGCCTTTCTAACAAACCAAGTAATTCCAGAAAGGGAGGCGCTTACTCCCGGAGAACTTCCCGAATGGATCGCCTTCAAAAAGGCATATGCCGACGAAAAAAACCGTGCTGCCGCAGCAGGCGAAACATTTGAATGGCCAAAGCCAGAAGTGATTTACACAGAAATTAAATAAATGAATTCGAAATTAATATCACTAATTTTTGCACTGTTCATCTGTAACTGGAGCGCAGGCTCTCCAAGCCCAACAAGCTACGTTGTTCAAGGTTGGAATTCGGAATGCTTTTTCCTGATGCGATCGACGTTTAGAGATAAAACTTTTTTGGGAATAGGGACCTGCTATCAGATAAAAGACAATGGTTCGTTTGAAAAACTCTGGCAAATTGAAGGGGATTATTCATTCGAGGGGAGACTTTTTCTAGGTGGCGAGGGGAAGATTTTAGTAAGAATCGTCGAGGCATCCCAGCCTCAACCCGATCCAGAAAATTCGAAGCTGTCTCAACAGACCATTTTAGTGTTTTATAATGAAGGCAAGATCTTCAAGAAAATAAGCGTGCAGGAGGTCGTTGATGCGTCGAAACTGGAATACAACTCTTTTAGAATATTCTCGACTCATCAAATTTTTAACTATGATGATGCTACGGCTCCAAAAATGGGGAGGTTGCCTTATTTCGATTTCTTTGATGATGCTGATAAAGATGCGATGAGGAAAACAATTACGGATGAAACGGAGATTTTTTGTATCAGAACGGTGCAAGCTGAAATTCTGGTTTTTAAGGTTTTGGACGGTTCACTGATTCACCGCAAAAAATTGTAATGAAACTACTATCGCTGTCGTCATTTTCTGTTGCACTTATTTATACACAAATAAAGTAATGAAAATAATATCGATATTATATGTTGGAGTGCTGACATGCGGCGCTATTGCCAGTTCTCCTAATCCCACAAGTTATGTTGTTCAGGGTTGGGATTCAGAATGCTTTCTCCTAATGCGCCCTAGTTTTAAGAATGAAAAATTTTCGGGGGTTGTTACATGTTATCAGATCAAGGAAGACGGCACCTTTGAAAAACGTTGGCAAATTGACGAGTCATATTCATTTGAAGGTCGTGTTTTTCTTGGCGGAGCTGGTAGCACCTTGGTCAGAATTGTTGAAGTTTCCCAAACTAAACCGGACACGGAAAAAGTTGAGTTGGCAAAACACAACGAAATCGTCTGGTATGCCCGTGGAGGTAAATGCGGCGGCAGTGCGGTGGAGCAACGTGCAATTACCTGGGGAGATCTCACGGGCGTCAGCCCCTGAGAAGTCAGCAGAGGTCATAGTAGTCGGGAAAATGAGCCGGGGGCGCGATGCCCGTTTAAACAACGATACCGGAGG
>JAYWAR010000122.1:0-2133 GCA_043782285.1 Akkermansiaceae bacterium
CAGATCTGCAAGCCATACACCAATCTCGTTTCTCTTGATGATTGGCCCCTCATTTTTGATTTGAATTGCTACTGATTCAGTGTCCTGCGTTGAGAGCTTATCAATCCGCTCAACGATCACAGACGCTACTTCCGGAGTCCACCGTACCCACGCAAGCTCCATCTCTTCACCCTCCGCTTGGATGATTATATCGCCGAGAGATTCGGAGGTAGCGATAAAAGTAAATAGTTTCATGATTTCATCAGGGAATTATTTTCGACCGAACAGTGTATTAGTTCAGTGCTGGAGACTAGAGATTTGGTTAGCTCCCGCAAGCGCCAAAGTAACAGATTTTATTCAGTTGATGCTTCGTAAGATCCGGCTTTGTCTAAGATGCTGTGATTTCTCGGATGGGGTGGAAGTTGGAGGGGGCGGGGGGCAGCCCTCGCATAGTAACATTTCGTCATGATTTTATAGAGAATGTTACCATGCGAGGACTGACCCTAAACACTCATCTTCCACCACCGACGTTAAAAACCGTGTGGCCGTCGGCACCTGCATCACCTCATACTCCGACCCTGCAAATTTCGCGTATCGCGCTGCCCAAGCGCCATAACATTGCTTGGTCCGCTCCGCCAAACCCCGCCGCGCCCCCGACGAATGCACTGCCGACCTCAGGCGCTCCGGCAAACTCCGATGATCCGCACCTGATTCGGAACACGCGCGGAACCAGTTCAAATACCACTGGATCGCATCCGCCCATTGCTCCAACTGCCATTTTTCCCTCTCACGATCCTCCCGGATCACCTCCGATTTCCAGAATAACTTGGCCGCCTCGCGTCCGGCAGCAACCTCATGCCGCAACCGGAAATTCTCAAACCACTCCAGCAACACCAGAAATCCCGCCCGCTCCCGGTCTGACAAACCACGGAATTCCGATAAGTCCCTTCTCCAGCACCAGCGTGTCTTCATTGCGCTCATGCCCAACCCAATAGAAAACTGGATCACTCAGGTCAACTTAAAAGTGTTCCCATGAACATCTTTGTAGGGTATCCGCCTGTGCTCCCCTCTCCAATCCAGCCATCGCCCGATGATATCTGCTAGAGCATGTCACCCGCAGCGCTCCCGGCAAACCTGCTGGATAGACGCGCCTGTCTGCGATTAAAACCTTGTCAAATCAAAGACTTCTGGCAGTTTCCCCAGAGTAGCGCGCTGTCTGATATCATTTCCGCAGGTGCTACGAATTACACTGTTAGGCGAAGAAATAATCGAATGAAGATAAAACGATCAAAGCCGTTTGGTTGCTTCATTGTATTCCTTTTTGTCGTTGGCTTCCTGTGGTATTGGCTATCTGGAGAGCTTTTCCGTCCACACAACACAAGCATCGTTGAGCTCACGGTTGTCTATTCTGATGGACGTCCTGCAAGCAATGCGGTTCTTCGATTGAAGCAATCAGGGGACCGTATAATCATCCCAATTCCATTCGCCGGTTTGGGGTGGAGAGCTGAAAGTAATTTTGAAGAAATGGCGGATTCAAAAGGCTATTGCCACTTTACATTTTCAGACCAAATCTGCGAACTCATCGAGATCTCCTCGGCTGGAAAAACCCTGAAGGTAATTGAGAATCAGGTATTTCGGAATTCCATCCCCCTTGAGCTTGATAGGTCTTTGCCCACATGGCTTTCAACCGACAAGCCATACGTCCACCGGACAGTAGTATCACCACCCTAGAAGTGATCCCTATCTTCATTCGACCAAAATAATAAAAGATGCCCAACAAGACGCTCCATCCAACGGCGATAAGCGTCTTGTTTGAATTCGGGCTTTTATCTCGCCGTGGATGAGCTAAGACGTTCGCTAGAAATAAAGATGAGTGCCAACATTCGCCATAGCCTGCTTGGTCAAAGCGTGGAACAGCTTCAGCAGACCATTGTCGAGCACGGCACTGATCCAACAGGAGGGTCGGGGTCAGGGGTCGGGGTCAGTCCTCGCATGGTAACATTTTGCCCTGATCCTATAGAAAATGTTACCATGCGAGGACTGACCCTAAACACTAAACACCATTGACCCTAAACATCACTTATGGCCGGTTGGTGCGTCACGACTTGTTCTGCATCTTCATTTTTAGCGGCCGATGATCTGCTTTACAGGGAT
>JAYWAR010000123.1:0-2131 GCA_043782285.1 Akkermansiaceae bacterium
TCACCCGCAACGAGAAATTCGAGACTCAACAAAATTGCACGGCCGATATTCCGCCGGTAATTGCGATAAGCTTCCCCGCCACCGCCTCGCGGGCCAACCAGAAATTGATAGGTCGCTACAATTGCTCCGATCACCACGATCAAAACTCCGACCGCATCAACGACCGTACCCACTATTTCCATGATTTCCCGAAATCGTATCATCTGGGTTAAATTGGTTAAATTCCGTAACACCAAACTCTCTAGCCCGAATCATCCAATGGCAATCGCCAAAAAACTCTGACCCACCAAGCACCTCAAATTCATCAGCCGATCCGCGAGTCCACCCAAAAACTCTGCCGTTTTTTAGATTCTCGAGCCATCGCCCTTGCTCGAAATCCGCAGAATACCCTTTGCTGAAATCGGTTGCCCCCGGAGACTTCGCCACGCAAACTCCCAGCCCGCCATGTTCCCACGTCCGCCGAAAAAGTTTGTCCCCACGCCATTTGCTTATCATCAGGAAATCGAAATCACTATCGATGCCCTGACCAATCTCGGCTCTGGTGTCGGCAGAATCGATGGCTGGGTGGTGTTCGTACCCTTTTCCCTACCCGGCGAAATCGTCACCGCGCGGGTCTTCCGCAACGATAAAAACTGCTCTCACGCCGATCTCGTCACCGTTCTCACCCCATCCCCAGACCGCGTCGCCGCCGCATGTCCGCTGTTTGGCGAGTGCGGCGGCTGCCAATATCAACACCTTTCCTATGACAAACAACTCGCTTGGAAAACCCGTCAAGTCGGCGAGTTGATGCAACACATGGCCGCCATCACCTTCCCGGTGAATGCTTGCCTCTCTTCCTCTCAAACTTGGAACTACCGCTCGAAAATTACCCCACACTTTGAAAAAGCCAAAGATGGTGACCTTGGCCCGATCGGATTTCTAGCCTTCGGCCGGCGCTCGGTGCTGATCGACGTCCCGCAGTGCCCGATCGCGATGGACACGATCAACCGCGAGCTCCCCGCCATCCGCCAGGGCCTTCGCGACCGTGCTCACAGCTTTAAACGTGGTGCCACGGTGCTCTTGCGTGCCACCGAAGACCGCGTGGAAACTGACTTCAAGGCCGTCGCCACCGAGCACATCGGCGACTTAAAATTTCAATTTCTCGCCGGTGATTTCTTCCAGAACAACCCTTTCATCCTCCCCGCCTTCACCGGCTACGTCGCCCAACAAGCCGCCGCCGGGGGCGCGAAATTCCTAGTCGATGCCTACTGCGGCTCCGGCTTGTTCGCGCTGACACTCGCAAAAAACTTCCAGCAAGTTGCCGGCGTCGAGGTCTCCGAAACCTCCTGCGAATGGGCTCGTAAAAACGCTGCCACCAACTCGATCACCAACGCCAAATTTCTCACCGCCTCCGCCGAGGCGATCTTCGATCAAATTCATTTCCCTGCCGCCGACACCGCCGTCGTCATTGATCCACCGCGCAAGGGCTGCACCCCAGAATTTATCGAACAACTGCTTAAATTTGCTCCTGCCCGGGTCATCTATGTTTCCTGCGATCCTGCCACTCAGATTCGTGATCTCAAACAACTCCACGCTGGCGGCTACCAGTTAGCAGACGTCCAGCCTTTCGACCTATTTCCCCACACTCGCCACCTTGAGTGCGTGATGACCTTGGTAAAATCAGTTTGAACCGAACTAACCGATCTTCCGGAGGAGAATCATCCCCACCAAGATCAAGGTCACCGCTCCAATCTTGGGGAAAGTGAGAGGCTCCTGAAAAAAAAAGCGCTCCAAACATGAGGGCCAACGCGACTTCTAAGCCCACCACAAAAATGTGAGTGCTGCCCATTGGGTTTCCACGCATTGCCATCGCTTGCAGCGCTGCTCCGGCCACAAAACAAGCGAGGCAAGCGGCGCTGGGCCAGAACTTGGTGAGCCCTTCCGAAGATTTCATGAGAGCACCGCCACCGGTAAAGCATATCGCTGCAAAAATGCTGAAGACTAAAAACATTTGAAGGAGTGGTGATGAATCATCCAAGCGCAGCCGCGCACAAGGTGTCAGTAATTTTGTGTAAATGATTTCCCGCTGGTTTCAGTTAGGGCTTATTTGGCATGCGATCTTCAAATTCGATGGCGAAGTGACTCAGGGCGC
>JAYWAR010000124.1:0-2128 GCA_043782285.1 Akkermansiaceae bacterium
GACATCGAAAAACTCAGCAGGATCCTAGTTGCAGCCAAAACAGGCATGAGCCCGGCTGCCGCAAGCCCACCGAGTGGCGGCATGGGTGCTGGCATGGCTCCCGCCGCCGCAACTGCCCCCACCGAAGCTGACGGCACAAACGTCACCTACATCCCGCTCGGGATGGTCGCTAAGATCACCCGCGAAATCGGAGCCAACGAAATTGCCTCTGAAAACGGCCTGCTCCGTTCTTACGTCCAAGCCAACGTCCAAGACCGGGACCTTGGTAGCTTCGTCGAAGAAATTGAACAAAAACTCAAGACCCTCGACATGGAAGGCATGACTTACAAAATGACCGGTGAATTTGAAAACCAGCGGCGCTTCGTCAAAACCATGGAACTCGTATTCCCGCTGGTATTGCTGGTAATTTTCGTGCTCCTCTACTTCGTTTATCACAGCGCCCTCGAAGCCGCACATGTCATGCTCGCCGTGCCTTTTGCCCTCAGCGGCGGCGTGTTGTTACAAAAACTGCTGGGCTATAACTTCAACGGCGCAGTTTGGGTCGGCTACATCGCGCTCTTCGGCACCGCCGTTCAAACCGGCGTGGTGATGGTGGTCTATCTGGAAGAAACCGTCAAAACTCGGCTCGCCGAAAAAGGCTCAAATTTCACTTACGCCGACTTGGTTCAAGCGGTGAAAGATGGTGCCCGCCTGCGCCTGCGGCCCAAGGTCATGACGGTTGCCACGATCGTCGCCAGCCTGTTACCGATCATGTGGAGCCACCGCCAAGGAGCGGAAATCATGAAGCCCTTGGCGACTCCTGTAATCGGTGGTATGGTGTCCAGTCTCATCCATATTCTCATCGTCACCCCCGTTATCTTTCTATGGCTGCGCGGCCGGGAATTCAAAAAAGGCCGCCTGCATGCCTCATTCGCCACCACCAGCCACCCCACTCCCTCAATCTCTCCACCTGAAATTAAAACGACCCCGCCATGAAAACCATCGTCATCATCCCACTCGCCCTTGTTTGCCTATTCGCCGTCGCCTGCAAATCCGAGAAGTCCGGCAGCTCCGCCGTCAAAGAAACCACCACGACCCTTGCCGCCAAGCCCTACCCTTTAACCACCTGCCTCGTCTCAGGCGAGAAACTCGGCGAAATGGGCCAACCCATCGAACTCATCCACAACGGCCAACATCTCAAATTCTGCTGTGAAAAATGCGTCCCAAAATTCCAAAAAGATCCCGCTAAATATTTAGCCAATCTGAAATAATCCCGAAATTCCAATTTTCAACATCTCGATTCGCCAGATGCAGCTGAAGTTTTCGGCCGCGTCTGGCCGTAATTTTCCTAGGAAATAATTGATTGATGTCACAAGTGAGCCATCGAACAACTTCGCTCCCTGATGCCTGGTAAGTTGCGCGATTCGCGGCCTGTTCGTTGCCGATTATTTCAAACCGAGCAATGCAAACTCTTTGTGATGCACACTGAGTTGTTGGAGACGAAGGGTTTTGAAGCCCATCGCCGAAAGTGACGCAAACCACTGCGCTTTGTCTGCCACTTGCAACAAATCGGTGAGCTTCAGAGTAATCAGGACTCCCCGAATCGATGGTGCCATTTTACAAAAACGGGCACATTCTTTAAGCACCACTTCTGGCGACTGGTTCATATCGGACATAAACCAAGTCACCCCCGCACCCAAATCGCGCTTACTGGTCAGCGCGGCTGGCTTGCGGCTATGGAAAAACCACGGCCGCTCACGAGGGGCAGTGCTGCGTTCGACAACCGCCGACTCCATCACCACCGCCGCCATCTGCGCCGGATCTACCCCGATCACCGAAACCCCACGATTCAACAAGGCCAGCACCACCCCGCCCGGCGCACAACCTAGCTCCACCACGATATCCTGAGCCGTGAATTTCAAATCAAAAAACCGCAGCGCTTCCTCTAACTTCAACCATGCCCGTGACGGCGAATCCGCCGCCATCACAATCCCCGAATCCCCGGCCGGATCAGGACTGAGAAACGCGGCTTGGCGATGGACCCCCACCCAAAATTCATCCGCCGCGAGCTCCACCAGTGTGCCGATCAATTGTCCGGGCTCCGCTTTTGGCTGCAGCTTACCATCAGATACCCCCACCATCTTCCGAT
>JAYWAR010000125.1:0-2124 GCA_043782285.1 Akkermansiaceae bacterium
CGGAGAACAACCCGATCTCGACTGGAAAGCGGCGGTCAACTTTCTCTCACGCTGCCAGAATTTAGAAAAAACCAACGACCAAAGCTGGGCCTCCGATGACGCCAAGAACAAAGGCGGCTTTATTTACGGCCCAAATGACTCCAAAGCCGGTGAAGATAAGCTCCCCGACGGCCGCACCGCCCTCCGCTCTTACGGCTCGATGTCCTACGCCGGGCTACTTTCCTTCATCTACGCCAAGGTCAGTGCCAATGACCCACGAGTGGTCGCAGTCAAAGAATGGCTCGGCAAGAACTATACCACCACTGAAAACCCGGGGATGGGAGCCCAAGGAATCTATTATTACTACCAGACCATGTCCAAAGCCCTCACCGCCGCCAACATCGATCTCCTGAAGCTCGAAAACGGCCAAGAAGCAGACTGGCGCAAAGATCTCGGCGAAAAAATCCTCAGCACCCAACGCGAAAATGGCTCGTGGTTGAATGACAACGGCCGCTGGATGGAATCCAATCCAATTTTAGTGACTGCCTACACCGTGCTTTCCTTGGAACAAGTTTACGACGCGATTCCCGAAAAATGAGCGGGCCGTCGCAGCGCAAGCCCCAGCGATGATTGCTCGCCGCTGTGGCCAGTAGCCGAATCATTCAACGTTTACCCCCCCCTCAGCGGCATCTATCTTAAGGGGTGAATCCGCGGCGAAGTTCGATTCACCGCTGAAGTCAGCGAATCTCGCAAAACAGGTGTTTCCGGATCAAGTGGCGGACGGCTTTAACCCGAACGCCATTTTTCTGGACTCCTTCGCCCTGAAACGGCTGCCAATTAATCGATTTTTGGCGGGACAAAACCCACTTCGCCATATTTACATGACCGCGCATCCCTAACGTTCAATCCTTTCTCCACCCCCATGGCAACTATCACCAAACGCGAACTCGTCATCAAAATCACCGACCAACTCGGGATCAAAGGACTCGAAATTACCCAGCAAGACGTCCTTGAAGTCGTTCAAACCCTGATTGATGAAATCACCGACTCGCTGGCTCACGGCGACACCGTGGTGATGCGCAATTTCGGGGCCTTCCAAGTCCGCGAGATGAAGGCCAAAATCGGCCGTAACCCCAAAGACCCCGCCAAAGATGTCCCGATTCCCGCCCGCGCTGCGGTGAAATTCAAGCCCGGTAAAGAAATGAAGGAAAAGGTCGCGACCACTCTTCAAGTCATTCGCGAACGCAAACCTTGAAACCGCGCGTCTTCCAAAACCCGGGACTACGTCTTGCCGCCATTTGCAGCGTCGCCGTTTTTGTTTTTACTTCGTGCTTCTCGCGCCCCGCCAATCACGTCGGCTACCAGACGCGCTCATACAACGTCCGCGGCCAGCACTACCAGCCGATGAGCATTGATCAAGCGCTCCATTTCGAAGAAACCGGCACCTGCTCATGGTATAACGAATCCTCATTTTTCGGCCTCAAGCGCGGCACCACCTCACTCGGCGAGAAAGTCATGCCTTGGCATCTCACCGGGGCCCACAAAACGCTGCCCCTGCCCTGCCTCGTCAAGGTCACAAACCTCGAAAATGGCAAATCTCTGAAAATCCGGATCAACGATCGTGGGCCCTTCATCCCGGGCCGGATCCTTGATGTCACTCCCCGCGCTGCCAAAAAACTCGGCTTCCGCGAAAACGGCCTTACCCACGCCCGCCTCGAGGTCATTTCCGTAGGCGACGGCCCCTACAAACGTAAAAAAACCGGCTGGTTCCATTTCTTCTAAACCCTCGAAATTTCAAGTAACTCGGCCTCGTTCTAGCAAGTATTTCTTTTATGTCCCATCCTTCCGAAATCCGGGTATTCGCCCCCGCCACTGTCGCCAATGTCGCATGCGGCTACGACGTCCTCGGATTTGCCATCGATTCTCCCGGTGATGAAATCGTCGTCCGTGTTTGCGAAAAACCCGGCCTCCACATTACTAAAATCACCGGCGACAACGGTAAACTCCCCAAAGATCCTACCCAAAACACCGCCGGAGTCGCTGCCCTCGATTTGTTGAGGCACCTCGGCATGACCGACCGCGGCATAGAGATGGAGATTCACAAGAAAATGCCCTTTGGCTCCGGCCTTGGCTCGTCCTCAGCCT
>JAYWAR010000126.1:0-2122 GCA_043782285.1 Akkermansiaceae bacterium
TATAATTCTATAAATATCTAAAACCGCCATCGGACAAAATGAAAACCCAGCTAGTAACCTTCATTGCTTTTTGGAACCATATTAAGTTGAGGTCCAAACCAAGCTATGCCTTCTTCACCTTGTCGATTCTCTTCGGATTGATCACAGGAAATATTTTCGGCGGGGCACTCGCGCTGGCGCTGGCGTGGGCATTCGAGTGGTTTGTTCCTCCTAAAGTGATTTTTTCTAAAGGTATGATGCATAATCGCACGAAAGGTATAATCAATATTATCGTCGTTGCCTTACTATTCCGAATGGCCAACTTCTACATCCAGGCAGCACAACTGGACTCGTATAATAGTGTTGGTAGAATTGCTGGTATCCCAACAGAATGGGCTTTTGGGAGTTCAGCAGGACACCGAATTTGGATCAACTGTTGGAGCTTTGTGATCGCAGCGTGGCTTGGTTATCAGGCATCCCTCGCAAAGCGTATTGGCATGGTTCATTATAGGTGGATCTTCGCCTCGTTTGCGGTAGTATTGCTTCCCTTCGTCAGTTTTTTTCTCGGACCGTTATGGCTTCTAGCTGTTGGAAGTTTAATGATTTTCCTATTAATATCATCAATTACGTTTCGCTTGCCGCTGCAATGGCCCGTTGTTGTGGTGTCTCCATTACCGGTTCAATCGGAAACGCAGCTAGAAGGGTTTGAAATGGACCTTACAATACTCAAACGTTTGCTAGATTCTGGAGTGCTTAGCCAAGAGGAATTCACCTCCAAGAAACAGGAAATTTTGACGCGCTTTAAGAGATGAATATACAATTAATTCTCAATCCAAAATATCTTTTCGGAACTCAAAATGTCGAATCGAGTCATGGATCGGTGTAGAAGAGTTTGAATCCCCCCGAATTTCCAACAGTCGCACGGAAAAATTGCCACAATTGGACCTTCCCACCCAAACACTGAATAACCGGTCACCCGCAAGAACGAAGTCCGCATCGTATGAACTTTATCAACCCAAAAAATCCTGACCATTCAACAGAACAATGAAAATCACAAGACCCAAACAAATTTGGATGGTAGTTGTAGTTATCTCAGCAATTACGATACTCAGTCGCCCGCTCGCCGAAGCGACTCCCTTAATCAAAATTGAAGTAGCTCAGGAAAATTACAACGGGTGGGAGGTAAATGCTACAGGGCAAGTGGTCATCAAAAGCCCAGCCGGGAAGAAAACCGTGCTTTCTGCGCCATTCAAAACCAAAGACACCGATTGGACTCCGAGCGGTCCCATTCAATGTGAATGGTCTCCGGACGGAATGGTTGCTGTCTTTACTCAGCACCCGAGGGTGACCGAAATCTATGTGTTCAACACCAAGACGGGAAAGTGCCTCAAGGAGACTTTCCAAAAAAAGAAAATGCCCGCTTGGTATGACAACGTCGCGATCGTTCATGACTCCCCAGATGGCAAATGGAACGGTGGACGTTTAGGAATATCGTCCAAAGTAACCCTGAGAAATACCGAGAAACACGTCATGAAACAGATGCTCGAAATTGACGGAGAAACCTTCACTTTGAAAATAGCCCCGGTAACTCCTGAGAAAATTCATGCCCTTTTACGACGACTTGACCGAGGCCGACCTCGAGCGGGTGGTGTCTGGAGTCATTTCATTCAAGGTGCGGTAAAAATGGAGGCTCGGAGTGATTTTTCAACGAAGCCAGCGGCATGAAAATCAAAACCGCGATCCGAGCCTTCGAGTCCATCTTGGGCGATGTCAATTTTAGCAATTTCCAGCCACGGTTCGCGACGGAGCGACTACCCGGTGGCCAAATCCGTTCACGATGATTCATTCGGGGCTGAGTCGAAGTCGTATTACTTGAATTGGCTCGATTTGCGGCCAATCCGGCTTACGGCAGGGAACGACGTTTACGACATCGGCTGCGGGGCGGGTCGCCTCCTGTTCGTGGCAGCCTTGCACAGAGTGAAGCGCTGCGTGGAACTCGAGCTATCAGAACGCTTGTGCGAACTGGCGCGGACGAACGCTGCCCGCCTTCGGTTTCCTGGTCCGCTGATTGAGATTCCCGCCCTTTATTGCCGCGCCGGGACTGCGGCAGACGGTTAGCAGATCAATTGGCGGAAAGTGAATC
>JAYWAR010000127.1:0-16208 GCA_043782285.1 Akkermansiaceae bacterium
TCAACGATCTTGATCGCGACAGCAAAGGCCGTCCACTGCGACCGACTTTTTTCAATCCGGATAATCCAATCAAACCGGTGAACCTTCTGGAAGCCAAGAACGCCGGAGAAATTAAATCTTACAACCCGGCTACCGGCAAGGACGACGGCAAAAGTTTGTTTACGACCTGGGATGAATCCCGAACCACGAACCCTACGCAAACACTGATGGTACTTCAGATTCCCAAGGCCACAAATTCGCTCAACCAGCAGGTGCGCGAGCAACTTAAGAATCTCGACTCGGTGTTTCAATACTACGAACTCATTGGCACCCAATGGCCGACTGCACCGGATTTCCCAGCATTTCCCAGTGGCGTGGCCACTCAGGCGGATGGCCGCTTGTTGCCTTCTTCGCCGGAAAGCATCCTTTTCAAAGTGCCTGGAAAAGTAGTTCCAGTTCATTTGATCAACACCACAATGGAAACTTTCTTCCAAAATGGCAATCAGCCAGCCGGGCCACTCGCCGAAGATGACCGCCTACCGCCGGGCCTGTTGTCTGATCCATCCACCGTGTTTGCGACCGAAAGCTGTGCGGGCTGCCATTTCTCGGCGGGGGCTTGCATCGGCTTCAAGCGTGACAATAACGGCAAATTTTTGGTCGAGGCCCGCGATGGCAAAAATTACCGGATTCCGATCTTCGGTAAAAACGCCAGTCGCGGAGTGAACGGCAATGCGGACTACAGCTGGCTGTTGCAACTCCGCTCGCAATCGGCCCCGTACGAAAGCGCCGATGTCACCCAACTCGAATCCTATCTTATCCCGCAGGTGCAACAGGTCTGCCCGGCCAAGTAATCCCCTTAATTTCCTAAAAACTATGAATTTCCCTTTCGTTCCCGTCAATGGATTCACCCCTAACAATCCGGGCTGGAGCAGTGTCGGTAACATCGATCACTGGAGCGTTGATGCCAGCGGACAGAACTTCACGTTCGTCTTTGGCTCGCGCTCGCTGATTCTGCAGATCCTTGGCCCCTGCGGCTACCGGTTACGCTTCAATCCTGCCCCGGCTGCGACTTACGGCCACGAGACTTCTACTGCGGTGGTCAAGCGCGACCTCGGTCTCGCTGGCCTAGCCGTCACTCACAGTGAGCCGTCGCCCGGGCTACTCGTGATCGAAACTGGCAGGATGAGCGTGCGGGTCGGGCTAGCTCCCTTTGCGGTGCAGGTTCTGCGCAACAGCCAACTCATCCACCAAGATGCCCCCGGTCAAGGGGTGCTCTACATTCCTGGCCAGGAAGTCATTGCCGTGATGAAAACTGCGCCTCCCGGTGCCGGCTACTACGGACTGGGGGAAAAGGCCGGTAGCCAGTTCGCCAAGAACGGCTTCACCTTCACTTTTTTCAATTTCGACAACTTCACCTACAATGGTCCGTCGCTCGGCACCCCCGGCCCGCTTAACCCGAGTGAGCCGCTGTATTGCTCGATCCCGGTGCTTATTGAGAACAACCCGTTTCCATCCGGTAGCTTCGCCGGCGCGCCCTTCGCCACCGGAGTGTTCCTCGATAACCCGGCGCAGACTTACGCCAACGTCTCGGCCAACGATTACTCGGACATGTCCGGGAAATACTATCTCGGCTCGCTCTACAACGAGCTCGACTACTATTTTTTCGTCGGCGAAGGCGTCCCGGATGTGCTTGCGCTCTACACCACGCTCACCGGTCGTGGCCCGATGCCTCCTCGCTATGCCTTTGGCCTCCACCAAGGTGCCTACGGTTATTATGACCGCTACAAGTTAGCCCAAGCTGCCAACGCCTACCGCGCAGCTCGCATCCCTTGTGACGGCCTGCATATTGACGTGGATTTCCAAGACAATTACCGGACCTTCACCCACAGCGAAATGAAGTTCCCTAACGCTAAGGAACTTTTTGACGACCTCCATGGTATCGGTTTCAAGCTCAGCACCAACATCACGCCGATCATCACCAGCAATGAGCTCAACCAGGAAGGGTTGCGTGCGCCCTATCTTCAGCGTGAGGCATTGATTGGCGCAAATGCCATGATTTTCGATTCGCGCTTCGCGAACGGGGAATCCCCGGACTTTTACGATGGTGGTGTCAACTACGGCAACAACCGCGGCAATAACCCTTACCCGTCGCCCCCCCTCCAGTTCAACCGTAATGGCCTGATGCCTTTGTCTGCACCCGGAAACTATCCGGACTTCGGCTTAGCTGCGGTTCGCCAGACTTGGGGAGATCAATACCAACATCTGCTTCAAGACATCGGGCTCGACATGATTTGGCAAGACATGACCTGCCCGGCCATCGATCCCAACCTTCCTCCCGACAACGAAGACTACAAAACTTTCCCGCAAAACCTGATGATGGCCCAAGAGGTCACCCTCAGCGACGGCAGCGTCAAAGTCGACTATTTGCCCAATGCCAAACTCCATAATTCCTACGTCAATAACTTACTTGACGCGACTTGGAACGGCATCAATGCCTTACAACCCACCCGCCGCAATTTCATCATCGCTCGCGGCGGCTACGCCGGTATGCAGCGCTATGCCGGACTCTGGACTGGAGACTCGTCCTCAAGCTGGGACTTCCTTTCGATCAACTTACCCGAAGTTCTCAACCTCGGGCTCTCCGGCGTGCCGATCAGTGGCTGTGACATCGGCGGCTTCGCTACCAGCGCGTCGTCCAGTGTCGTCGGTGGTTCAATCGTCGGCGGTATCACCAACTACGAGCTCCTTACCCGCTGGATGCAGCTCGGTGCCTTCCTGCCGTGGTTCCGCAATCACTACGACGGCTACAATAAGCAGTTCCAGGAACCTTTTGCCTACGCCGAGCCGGTGCCGACGAACTGCCGAAAATATGTCGAGCTCCGTTACCGGATGATGCAAGTCCAGTACGACGCCATGTACCGCTGGACTCAGACTGGCATGCCTGTCGCCCGGCCATTGTTTCTCAACGACCCACAGGATCCCGGCGTTTATGGCCATTTAAATGACCAATTTTACGTCGGTGACGACTTCTTGGTGGCGCCGATCTTAACTCAGCATGAAACGGCTAGCCCACCGAGCGCCCCTACCCGCGGGATCTACCTGCCGTCCGGCAGCGACTGGTACGCATTCATGGACAACACCGCGCCGCTTGTCGCCGCAGTCGCCGGGGGGACCTATATCAGTGACTACTATGCAGACCTGACTCTCGTGCCGATCTACATCCGCGCCGGTGCCATACTGCCCTTCGCCAACCTCGAACAGTGGGTCGGTCAAATCCCGGAAAATCCGCTGACCCTCAATTGCTATCCCGGACCAGACCGCTGGACCGATTCCCAAGCTTACGAGCTTTACCAGGATGACGGGATCAGCATCGAAGCTCGCACGGGTAGCTTCCGTCTGGTCCGGATCTACCAACAGACCATCAACTCGGGCAGTTCGGTCCAGCGCCAGATTCGTGTCGCCCGGGTGACCGACGGCTTCACCCCGCCCGCCAAGTTTTTGTTCATTGCGATTCTCGGTAGCATCACTCGTGCGAAGCAGCTTACCCGCGACGGCACTAAACTTCCCGATGTTTCTGATCCCCAATCGCTTCAAGTTGCCGATGCGGATGCTTGGTATTGGAACGAATCGCTCAACACCGTGTTTCTGAAAATCTTCGACAACAAGGCCGACACGACTCTCATCACCTCTTACTAATTCAGCCATGAAATCACGTCAAAATCGGGGCTGCAGGCCCCAAATCACTTTTACTTCGGATTTCCACGAACTGGTTCAGGGTGACCTAGTTCCGGGACCATCCGTCCTCCGCTACGATCCCTTACGACTGATCCCAGTTGCAGAAATCAATGGCGACAAACACGAAATTCACGCCCACATTCGCTTCCACCCCTCGGCACAAATGTGGGAAGGAAAACTGGTCGTCCCCGCTCACACACCGCTTGCAGCTCTCTCGAATCCAGCCGGCCAAGGTTTCATGCTGGAAACGAGCTTCGACCTCCCGCCTGGCACCGACGAACTGGAAACTTGGTTCTCTTGCACCCATGCCGATGGCGAAACCCACTGGGACAGTCATGATGGCAAAAATTATTGGCTGCGCTTTTCGCTCTATGACATCAAGGATGTCCAAGCGACCGTGTGCAAACCTGAGGTCAAAAATCCTGCCCAATCGAGCCTGACTTTTGACATTGTGAGCCTTCCCCAAGTGCATCAGATCGTGGTTCGCTGGAGGCTACCAGCGTTTCAGGAACGTCCGCGGGTGGATGCGGTACTCGTTCGATCCGTTGCTTCGGATGGTGATATCCACTGGACTACCGACCCGGATGGCATCCAAGTGCCAATCGACACCGCAGTCGTCTTTGATCTAGTTTATTTCATCGGCGACCGTAAGTTTACTGACGATAACTATGGCCGCTATTACCTCGCCGATGAATGAAGCTGGTCTGGATCGGGGGATTTGCGATTTACTGCCGGGTCGAATGACTCCTCAACTAACGGTAAATTCGTCACCCAGCTGAATCGTGACTAACAAGTAATTTCTTGTTGAAATTGAGTCAACAAGGGGTAACAGACATATTTGTCGTGAGTCAATGCGTGGAAAAAATGGATGCCCGAAAGTGCATCCATTTTTTGATTCATTGGCTTAACGGACAGAAATTTATGCCTACCTTAGGAGAAAAGGCGTGCTTGACCTACAAGCGGTGTTTTGCAAGATCGAGATACAAACTTTTTGTCAAAAGTTAGGATCGACCATGCCATCACGCGGACGCCACCAAAGTTCTTCTAAGGAATGTCATCAGATGATGCGCAGGATTGAGGCGATGAACGGGGTGGTGGCGGTAATTATCGGGCGGTCTTACGGTGGTAAATCTTTGGGGCAGGGGATGCCAACCGGTGCCCTGAAAGTTCAACGTAAAATCTCGGGCGGCCTAAAAGCCGTGACCCAGTCTGGCAAGGGCTTGCAGGAAATTTTTATTCGCACCGATGCTGGGATGGAGGACTTTATCGCCGAGGCAATCCTGAAAATGTAGTTGCCTGCTTCATCCCGATCGATGCTGGCTACCGACATCCGGGTAATGAGGTGCCTCTAAAGCCTCGATTTAACAGCGCAAGATTCCAGAATCTGGGAAATCGACTCATTTTGAGAAGTCACTCCGAGACAGAGACCCAAACGATTTCTATTCAAATCCGATGCTTGGTGAAACTCGTGGTTAAGATCTCTTGGTTGACTTCTCCCTCGCGTCTCGAATGTCGCTCGTTGAGTGGCGCACAATCTTGGGGTGGTATTTGATTTGGGGAGCTGATCTACCGGTCAACCGAGTTAAGCTAGATTTCTGGTGTCTGTTGGCCCAGAATACTAGCTTAACTCACAGCCGTACAGGCAGCGGCAATCAAGTGACCCTTGAAGGGGGCGAAGGGATCTGCCTTCCCCTGACGCATTTGGGCTTGGAAGAGGATTTCCTCGAATAAAGTAAGTCTGGATTTGCCTCGGTTTATGGGTTTTCGATCGACTCAGCGTTCGGGGTGTGCGGCTCCTCGGTGTTTGGTAGCTGATCCCCTTCGGATCGCAGAGCTTCAGTCGTAGGGATTTCTAAAGTCTGTGGATGGACGACTTCAGAGGTTACTGAGGATTCCAAAATAGGCGTGGACTCAGGCGTGGACTCAGGCGTGATTTCGCCACTGGTGGCTTCGACGTCGGTCTTCGGCTTTTTGGATTTCTTTTTCTTTTTGGCTTTTTTGGGTTCCGTGCCGGGTTCGGGTGGGGTGCTTACCCGAATTTCTTGGACGACTAGAGTATCGTCGGTGAATAACAAGATGTGACCTTGATGGAGTAACCAGAAAAGGTCGGCGGCGTATTCGGCAGGTGGGGCGGTGCTACCTTCAGGGAGCACGGCTTGCCATAGACCTTCGAGCTTGGCGGGTTTATGGTCGCGAATCCAGGAGACCATTTTTCCGGGACGTTCAGCCAGAACTGCGTTGAGTGGGAGCGATTGTGGCCGTGCAGGCCCGGTGTGAAGTTTGCCGGAGCGCTTGAAAACCGGAAGGTGCTCGGCCTCAATGGCGCGGCAGACGGCTGGAATCAAAATTGCAGGATGATTGCGAGCATGAGTGCCCGCAATTTTCAGCGAAGTAAGCAGTGAGGGTGACAGGTGGCTGGTGGGGATTGCTCCAGAAACATCGGTGATACTGACTTCTTCAAAAGCTTGATCGAAACAGCGCGTGGCCATGGTGCGCTCGGCTTCGGCGCGATCGTCGATCCAAGCGTCATCTGCTTCGCCCTTGATTCGCCAACGGGTTTTTTTCTTGGTGGTTTCTAACCAGGCGTTGACCGCTTCCTCGCCACGTTCGGTGCGCACTTTAGAGGCGTAGAGCTCAAAAGGCATTTTGGCAAAACGCTCGCGATGCAATCGGCGGAGGTTGTTCTGGTAAGAATGGAAATTGACTGGACCTAACCAGTCGCCGGAGATCCCGCAGCGGGCGATGACTTGAAAGTTGCCTGACGGGGGCTCAACCTCGATGATCTCTTCCTCAATCAATTCATTCCTGAGCTCGGAATTCCAGAGGTGACGAATGGCTTCTTCGCGAGTGAGGAAAAGGGATTCCTCTAACTTACCACGAATCAGCGGGGCTTGGGGCGCGGAGGCCTCGAAAATCGCCCGGCAGCGGGATTTTTCGCTGAGCAAAATTTTAGCGACATCGAAAAGTGGATAGACCCGGGCGACTTGATGGATTTCTTTGCCGATGAGGTGAACCGCTTGTGGATCGGGGCCGATGGTGACCTGCACTCCGACTGCGGGTGGAGCTTCGAGCCGTTGAGGTGGGGCGTTGCGGCGATCGTCAAAGTTCGAATTGCGGCCAGTGGCTGGGCGGCGTTCACTGCCATCGCGGTCACGTGAGCCACCGCCAGGTCTTGGGCCACGGTCGCGATCGTCGCGGCGTGGCGGGCGCTCATCGGCTCCGGCGAAGGTCTTGGGCTTACGTTCGGGTTTGTCACCGGTGGCGCGTGCCCAGGCGGGGCCGAGGGCAAAGCTGGACAAAAGGCTGTTCAATGGGTCGGTTTCAGAATCGCTCACGGGCAGAGTCTAGGGAGTGCTTTTGAAAATGACAAACCTCGCTTGCATCAAAATGTCGGTGATTTTTCTGCCATCAGCAGAGCTAAAATTCGGTGCGTCGCGCCGTGGTGGCGAGCCAGTAAGGTGGAGGCGTTGTGGGTGAGAGTGAGGGCTTGTTGTGGGTCGAGCGCACGGCGAATTGCAAGGGCGAGGAGTGGTGAGTCGCTGGCGCAAATGCCGCCACCGCAGGCGATGAGGCGGCTGGCGAGCGCTTGAAAATTTTCCATGTGCGGGCCAAAAATGACCGGTTTTTTAGCCAGGATGGCTTCGCAGGGATTTTGGCCGCCAGTGGCAAGAAAGCTTTTACCGATGATGACCACGTCAGCATGCGCGGTCCAATCGCGGAGTTCACCGGTGGAGTCGATGACAAAGACCCAAGGGTGGCGGGAGGTCGTGGTGAAGTCTGAAATTGAGGAGCGTAAGCAAACGCTGAAGCCGGCGCGTTCGAGGTCGGCCTTGACTTCGAGTCGTCGTTCGGCGTGGCGCGGGACGATGACGGCGAGTGCGGTGGGCTCGGCGTGGTGAATTGCGGCGGCAATCCAAGCATCTTCACCCGGATGGGTACTGGCGGCGAGAATGATCGGGCGTTTAGGCCCGAAAGCGCTGAGAATTGCTTGAAGGGCGGGTTGGCGAGTTGGGAGCTCACCGCTGCCTGGGTCAAATTTCAAGCTGCCGGTGTGATGAATGCGGGAGGGTGCGACGCCGAGGATTTGCCAAATGGTGGAGTCTTCGGGTTCTTGGATTGCGACGGCATCTAGCAAGCGGTAAATCGGTCGTAGCCATGGAGCAAAGCGTTGAAAACGGCGAGCGGAACGTGGCGAGATGCGGGCGTTGACGAGGCGGACTGGAAGCTGGCGGCGCGTGCATTCTAAGAGCAAATTCGGCCAAACCTCGCCTTCAATGAGAACCAGCTGCGATGGTTCAAAGCGATCCAAGTAGCGGCGTACCATTGAACGGAAATCGAGCGGCGAATAAGTCACCCGTAGGCCGGGGATGGCGGCGGCGGTGGCAACGGCGTGGCCGGTGGCGGTGCCGGTGGCGAGCACGAAACGGCAATCTGGTTGCTGGACTAACCACTCGCGAATGAGCTTAAGGGCGAGTAATGACTCGCCGACGCTGATTGCATGGACGTGTACCGCGCCGCAGGGCTCGTGTTCTAAAGGCGGGGTGTAAAGTGCCGCGCGTTCTTCGAGGTGGGTACCGAAGCCGCCGCGCCGCAGCATTTTGACCAGCCAACCCGGAAATGCGGCGAGAAACAATAAAGGGAGTAACAGCCGGTAGAGCGCGAGGGCGAGGGATAAGCGCATCGGGCTTAGCTGGCGAGTGGGGTGAGCTGAGATTCTTGGCTGCGCTCGTAAAGCAGGATGGTGCTGTTGCCATACTCACGGCGGGCGACAAGGGTGAAATCTGCGCAAACTGGCGATTTTTGCTGAGATGAAATTTCGACGATGAGCCAGCCACTTGCGGCCAGTCGCGGAGGCAGAAGCGCGCTTTTGAGAAGGTCGGCGATGTGGTCTTGGTCGCCGTAGTATTTCCAATACGGTGGATCGGCGAAAATCAGGTCGTAACTGCCTGTATCGCGTTTGAGGAAGCCGTTAACGGCGGATTTTACCGGGTGGCCGCCTTCGAGGCGGGCTTTTTGGAGGTTTTCGGAAATGACCTTCACCGCTTGCGAGTGTTCATCGACGAAGGTGCAGGTTGCGGCACCCCGGCTGAGTGCTTCAAGGCCAAGTGCTCCGGAGCCAGCAAAGAGGTCGAGGATACGCGCATTTTCCACCCGCTCGCCGAGGATTGAAAAGATCGCCTGGCGGACGAAGTCGGTGGTCGGACGGGCGACGGCTGCGGGGACTTTGATGGCGATGCGTCCGGCTTTTCCGGCGATGATTCTCATAGGTTGATGGTAAACTGAAAATGCCTCCGAAGCGGCTTACCTTAAGGGGTGGTTCGCTATTCAGTAGGACTTTGGGATAAATCGCTTAATTTTTAGGCTTGGCTTTGGAGTTCGATTTGGAAGTGGGCTTGACCGCAGGCTTGGTTGGATCGGTGGTTGGAGTGGCAATTTCAGCGGTTTGGGCGGGCTTGCCGATGGGGAAACGGACGATTAGGCTTTTGTCGAGCAAGCGAGTCCCTTCGCTGGAAAGCTCTTGGGCGCGATAAATGATAAGACCGTATTTATTACCGGCGAGGCGTCCGATGGCGAAGTTTTCCTTGGTTTTGCCGAGGCTGGTTTCTTCTTCAAATCTCCATTCTTGGCCGGTCCATTTACCGAGAATGCTGGCCGAGTCGGCGGTAACATCGGCGATGCGTTTGAGTTCCCCGTTTGGCGAGCGGAATGAGTCATTTTTGGCGTTGTAGCGGAGTGTCGAAAAAGTACTGGCCTGGCCGGTGGCGATGAGTGACCAGCTGTCACCGGGGTTTTGGCGAAGGAGCAACATGACCTCCTCCATCGGCTTGAAATCGCGCTGGTTCCAAAGCGCGATGTATTCGTTGTATTCGGTTTGGGTGAGGCCGAGTCGCTCGTCAAAGGGGAGGGGAGCACCCGCTTTGGCTTGGCTCGAATATTCGCGAAACCACTTAGGGTCTTTGCGTGAGGCAATCTCAACCTTGGCCACGTATTTATCAACTTCGGCGGGCGGTAGCACCACCCCGATTTGCCCTTTGATCGGTTGATCTTGCTCGAAGAGGTCCGCAAAAATTTTGGGAACTTCGGCAGCGGACAGGCTGGCAAGGAGTGAAATGGCGACAAGCGGGGCGTAGAATTTCATAAACCAAAGGCAAGTTGCCCGGCCAAGTGTCAAAACTCAAGCGGCAATCCGTAAGTCCTGCCGGAGATTTTGGCATTTTATGAAAACTCAACTTGGGTCAAGTTTGGGTTTGGTCGAGGTACCTTGCGGGTGTTTTAGATCCCGCGGAGAGTTGGCTATTGTGGCTCGCCAGTGGGGAAAATTTCAGCGATCGAGGATTCGAGGTGTTGATCGATCCAGCGTTCAAGCGCGGTTTGAAGCGGGCGTAAAACTTCCGGATGGGCGGTGGCGATGTCGATTTCGCCGTGGGGATCTTTGGCGATTTGGAACAATCCGAAGTGGCGGGTACCGGCGGCAGTAGGGGTACAAACGAGTTTCCAGTAGCGAGTTCTAAGGCAACGCTGTTTGGCCTCAATCAGTCGTGGCAGGTATTGATCCTTGAGGACGAACTGGTAATTGTAGTTGGGATCGATACTGGTGCATTCATCCATCGGCGGTAAATACGGGCGCTCGACGCCTTTCACTTTGAACTGAATAAAGGGGAAGCCGGTTTCGCCGTAAAATGGGCGGAACTGCGGCGTCTCGGTTTGGCGAATCCACTTGGCAAAGCTTTGACCCTGCCAAGTGGCAGAGGGTTTCTGATTGAGTAGATCGGCGAGAGTGGGGATGACATCAATCAGGCGCACGGTTTCCGGGATCACCTGCGGGGCGGCACCCGGAACGTGAATGATCATGGGGACATGGTTGGCTTGGAGTCCGCCATTGAAAGTCAGACCGTGGCCAAGAGTGACACCGGGCTCGTAATGGTCATCGCCGTGGTCGGCGGTGATCACGACGATGGTGGTGTCAGTCAGGCCATTGGTTTCAAGTGAGGTGAGAATGTTTTTTACGCAGTCATCAAAACGGCGAGTACAGCCGTCGTAGAGCGCGCCAATTTGTTTCATTTCCTTGGGCGGCAGTGCTTGCCATTTCGACTCGAGGTCGGTGCCGCCGATGAAAGCATCGATGTCGAAATCGACGCCGTTGCGGTTGCGGCCTTGGTAGGCGGGGTCAGCGAACATGCTGCGGTAGGGCTCGTGACTGCGGTAAGGCAGATGATTGCAGGAGTAGAAGACGTGCCAAAAGAAGGGTTGCGGGTTGCGGGCGACTTTCGCGAGCCTTTGCTCAACGCGGGCGGTAACAACCTCTGGGGTGACGAATTGGGCGAAGGATTCAAGCTGGGGAAAGAGCCGGTAGCCGAATGGATTGTCGAAATAGAGCGGAACCACAAAATGGGCCATCACTACCGCCTGACTCATGTAAATTTTGAAATTATCAAAACTGGAGACCGACAAATGTTCCATTCCGAGTGGGATGACTTCATAATAGCCGGCGCACCAATCACCGATGGCGGCGGTGTCATAGCCGTGGCGGCGAAGCAGCGTGGGCAGAGTTTCAATCCGGCGCTTGGTGGCGGCGACGGTTTCCGGGTTCGGATACATTTGGCGGATGCCGTGGCTTTGAGGATATTGCGAAGACATCAGTTGCACCCCAGATTCCATGGTCGAGGCGATCGAGGTGTAGCAGCGCTCGAAGCGGCTGGAGCGGCGGGCGAGGGCATCGATCACCGGCGAAACGCCAGCTTGCGCGATGCCGTCATGCCGCTGAGCTTGGTATCCGGCACAGCCGATGCTATCGCCGCGCAGCGAATCTGAGCCGATGATGATGACGTTCAGTGGTTTGCCACTGGCAGCGGTGGTGGTCGTCGCTGGCCGATTTTGGTAATAGTGGATGCCCAGTATCAGGCCGAGAGCGGTCGTCCCAAGCAGTGCCAAAGTCCAGCCGCGGCGGCCGTGGCGGTGGATTTGCCAGAGCATTGCGAGAGTGGTAAGGATGACGGGTAAGGCGGTGAAAAGCAACCACAGGCCGGTCGGTTTCGCGGCTTCAGGGAGAATGTTCAAGGCTTGGTAGTACCACTGCCCGAACTCAGCCGCGTCGAGGAAATAGGGGCGGGTATCCAGCAGCCGAAGGGTGAAATAGCCATGCACCAGCGCGGTGATGGCGAGGCTGCGGAAAATGATTGCGCGGCGGCTCTGGTGACGGGAGCGTTTGGTCCAGACGTCAATCAAGGGTTGGATCAAAAGTGCGGCTGCGATGGCCAGCACGAAGTAGGCAATCAGCATTTGCAAGTTTTGCAGCACCAAAAAACCCAGATATTTGTCGCGAGCCAGAACGCTAAATTTGTTAGCCATTTCCCGCGAGGAATGAGCGAGCTTCCAAAGTGCGAGAGCATATTGACCGGCGAGAAAGATCAAGGTGCCGAGTAAAACGGGCAAAAATCGCGCCGCAGGTGGCGGCGGGGCGGAGGTTGAGTTCAAGGCGGCAGCTTCACTTGATCTCACTTGAACATCAAGGACTAGAATCTGGAGGATTGAGATAAGCCCAACGTGGGCTTAGTAGTTTTTCGATCACCACTCCGCGGTGGGATTGGAGTCCTTCGGGAATGTTGATGCGGACGATCACCGAAGCTTGGCGGCCATTGCATTGTTTGAGGACTTCTAGGATTTCGCGGGTGGTATCCTCGTTGGCTTTGGCATAGCCGAAGAGGGTCTCACGACCGTCGAGCGTGGTGAGTTGGAAGCAATTCCAGTGGTTGGAATCGGCAAACTCGTGGCTGAAAAACGAGTCGGGCTTAAGATAGACTCGGAAATCGAAGGAAACCCCAGCGGGTCGCTCATTGACAAAGGTATCCCATTTCATCGGCTGATAGCAGACGAAAGTTTCCCAATCAACTTTGGCTTGGCCAGAGTCGAGAATTTCAATCAATATCGAACGGGTCTGATGATTGGTGAACTCGACGGTCTGGAGCCAGAAATTGGCATGTTGATTGAGCGTGAGCGGTTGCAGTGGTTTGATTTCGAGGATTTCGTGGCAAACGAGCGGCTGCTCCGCATAATAATGATCCATCAGCGGGCGAACTCGTTCGGGCTGGCGGACGAGATGGGCGAGAACTTCCACTTCGGTGGTGGCAAAAAACTTTCGAGTAAGGCTGTTGATCTCGGCGATGAGGTAGGTTGCTTCCTGTTCTTCTCGGGCTTCTTTGCGGATTACGGATTCGGTGTCTATTTGGATTCGAGTGGCTTGGAGGTCTGATTTTTTGACTCGATTCAAAGACCAGATAACTCCGCTTGCGAGAATCAGCCCCAACAAGATGAACCACCCCCATGGGATGTTTTTGTGATCTAAGAAGCTCTTGCCCCAAGTTTGCTCTTGAAGGTCGGGGTTGTGAGGTTCGATTTCGATGAGCGCTTCGATACCGGGTTGGTGGCTGCGAGGCTCGAAACTTTCATGTGCGGCCAATTCGGAGTGAGGGCTTGGGTGAGCGGTCACATGTGGCAAGTCGAGACGGATGGGTCCTGACTGTGGCTGTGGCGAGAGACTGCCGCCGCCGAGTCGAATGATGGGCGTCTCTTCAGCCAAAATTTCATCCACCGGTTTCAGTTCAAATTGTCTTGGCTCTCGATCCATTCTTTCAACAAATAAAGCTGTAAAACTCAATCGACGCAACGCAAGTCTCACTCTAAATCTCCGGCGCACTCGACCATGGCTCCTTTACCGCGCATCCTTATAATTACCGCCGCCTTTGGTGAGGGGCACAACAGTGCTGCCCGCAATCTGGCTCTCGCGCTCATCGCCGAAGGTGCAGTGACTCAAGTGAGAGACCCTTGTTTACTCGCAATGCCTCGCCTCACCGCGATCGTTAATTATGGCTACCGCTACGTAACCACCCATTTTCCTCAGGTTTGGGCGAAAATTTACCGCTCAACCGATCGTTGTGATCTCAGTCAACAGCGTTCTCCAGTGATGCGGCAGGTAGAGGCAACTTTAGCGGATTTAATTGGAAAATTTCAGCCTGACGCGATTGTCAGTACTTATCCATTGTATCCGTATTTTTTGACTCGGATCTTGGCGGAGTGGTCGGTGAAACCTCCGGTGTTTATCGTGGTGACGGATTCGATCGAGATCAATGCCGCGTGGCAACGTGCGCATTGTGACTATTGGTTGGTTACCGACGCCTCGACTCGGGAGGCGATGATCGGTGGTGGACTCCCTGGTGAGAAAATCGTAGATACCGGGTTTCCGGTCCATCCCGATTTATCAAAGTTGACGCCGGTCGATGCTGCGGCCCCTTGTGATCCTTTCCGGATTTTGTATTTTCCCACTGCCAAACTACCTTTCGTTCGTCGTCACAGTCGAGCCTTGCTGGATGCCTCGCCGGCAGTTCAGCTCACGATCATTCTTGGCCGTAATGTCCGGGCACTGTACTCTCGCGCTCGCGAAATCCAACGGGCTTACCCAGGTCGGGTTCGGCTTGTTGGTTGGACCCGCCGAGTCCCTCAATTTTTAAATTGCCATCATTTGGTCGTTGGCAAAGCAGGGGGGGCGACGGTTCATGAAGCGATCGCGGCTTGCTGCCCGATGCTGATCCATCACCTTGTTCCCGGTCAGGAAGAGGGGAATTTACGGCTCCTCGAAATCATCGGGGGTGGCCATCTTGCCGAGACTCCTGCCGCCTTAACTTGCTGCGTAGTGGATCTTCTCGCGGACCACGCTGCTGGCTGGCGCACGATGAAAATTGCCCTCAGCCGCCACAACCGCAATGACGGTGCCATCACTGCCGCAAAATTTATTCTGGCCCAAATTTGAAATTTCAAATCTCCCATGACCTTGCTTTTTGACATTGGCCGCGTGCTTCTCGACTTTGATTTTGAACCCTCGCTTTCCCGCCTTGTTGCCGCAGGGACAGCGGATCCTGCCGCGCGTGTCCGCCGGTTGCTGGAGCGCAAGGATGAGTTTGAAGCGGGTCGTGTTGCGGTAGAAACTTACATCGATTGGGCTCTTGAAATCCTAGGGAGTGACGCCACTCCCGCTCAATTTCGTCAGGCGTGGCAACAAATTTTCACTCCCAACGAGCCGATGTGGCGTTGCGTGAGGATGCTTGCTAGTGAAGGTCACCGCCTCATCTTATTCTCAAATATCAACGGCATCCACTGGCCGTGGATTACTACAAATTTCCCTGAGTTTTCTCGGTTTGATGGTGCGGTCGTCTCCTTCGAAATCGGCAGTATCAAGCCTCAGCCACAAATCTATCAGTACGCGATCGATACCTATCAATTGGTTCCCACAGAAACCCTTTACATCGACGATCTCGCGCAAAACATCTTCACTGGCCAACGATTTGGCTTCCGTTGCTGGCAATACGATCTCAACAAGCACGCTGACTTCGAAACTTGGCTCGCTGAAAATCTCAAATCTCAAATCTCAAATCTGAAACTTTAAAATTCTTTATGTCCATCCTCACCATCGCCGGGCGCACCTTCAACTCCCGCCTGTTTCTGGGCACCGGCAAGTTCCCTTCAAATGAGGCAATGCGCGATGCGCTCGCTGCCAGTGGTACTCAGATTGTCACGGTTGCACTCCGCCGCGCCGATCTCAGCGGCAAGCGTGACCCATACGCCAATATTCTCGAATTTATCGACCCCGAAAAATACTTGCTGCTTCCCAATACCAGCGGTGCCATGAACGCCGAGGAAGCCGTCCGCCTTGCCCGTCTTGCCGCCGCTGCAGGTCTACCGAAGTGGGTGAAACTCGAAATTCACCCCGATCCCACCTACCTACTTCCTGATCCTATCGAAACCCTCAAGGCTGCGGAAATTCTCGTTCAAGAAGGTTTTATCGTCTTACCCTATATTAATGCTGATCCTGTGCTCGCGAAACGTTTGCAAGAAGTCGGCACTGCCACGGTCATGCCACTCGGCGCGCCAATCGGCTCGAACCGTGGCCTCGCCACTCGTGATCAAATTCGAATCATCATTGAGCAAGCGATCGTTCCCGTGATCGTCGATGCTGGACTTGGAACTCCCAGTCACGCGGCTGAAGCGATGGAACTCGGTGCCGATGCGGTGCTGATCAACACCGCGATTGCCATCGCTAGCGATCCTGTACGGATGGCGATAGCCTTCAAACTCGCTGTTCAAGCGGGTCGCGAAGCCTATGAGCTCGGCCTTCCCGAGCCGCTCAATCATGCCAGTGCAACCAGCCCACTCACCGGATTTCTCGGCTAATTAGAGTAGGATTGAGCCCTCGCCTGTTGCGGGAAATCAGTCCTTCAGCTCGCGGGTCCAAATATTGCGGAAGCGAACAGGGTTGCCGTGATCCTGGATTCCAAAAGGAAGCTGGTCCGGGTGCGCGGCGTAATCGGTGGCCGCGTGCTCGCCTGCCCATCCGGTGCCGCCACTCAAAATAGTGTGGTCTTGGATGAGTACCCCGTTGTGCAGTACGGTGAAAGTCGCGCGACGCGTCACTTTACCGGTTTCTGAGAAAATAGGCCGGTGAA
>JAYWAR010000128.1:0-5911 GCA_043782285.1 Akkermansiaceae bacterium
CATCATCAATTACCATGAACAACATCAAAATATTGTGCGACCAAATAAGGCAGACCGCTTACGAAATCCATGTTTATCACGCGCACGGACACTTGGAGAAGGTGTATGAAAACGCTTTGACTCACCGATTGCACAAGGCGGGGCTGACCGTCGAGCAGCAGCATCCGATCAAAGTTTATGACGAGGATGGCACTGTGATTGGCGACTATGATGTCGACCTCCTGATTGAAGGTCGCCTGATCGTCGAATTGAAGACGGCCAAGACATTGGCCCCGGAACACCAAGCGCAAATTCTCGGCGACTTGAAATCGAGCCGATTGGAACACGGCCTCCTCATCAACTTCGGCTCCTACAATTTGAAATCCGTAAGTTCGCATGGACTGAAAATAAACTGCAAAGAACGCAGGAGTGAACCCATACACCGATGATCAACCGCAAAGAGCACAAAGAGCACAAAGAACGTAGGTGCGAGGGATTGCCACTCTTAATTCTTTGCGATCTTTGCGACCTTTGTGGTTAAACTACCAGTATTCGGCGACTCGCTCAATCCTGTCAGTTTAAGACTCTGGAGTTTTTAACCGCAGAGAACTCAGAGAGCACAAAGATTTTGAAGATGCTCTCTGAAGACTCTGCTTTGAGTTCTTTGTGCTCTTTGCGGTTAAAAGAATGGTGGTCCGTCCGCATTTCCCGCCAACAGAAAATCGACAAATCCATCGCCGCCAAGGCCGACTTCGAGTTCCTCTACGACGAGCCCCACGCCAACGAGTTCAGCAAGCTCGGCCGCATCCCGGTCCTCAAGGCCCGCATGAATGCCGACCTCCACATGGCCGAGGACCTCAAGAACACCGGCAAGGGCAACATCTTCGTCATCTTCGGCGAGCCAGACATCACCTTGCTCCCACAGGATGACGGCAAGCTCCGCGTCAAAGTCAACGGCGTCGATGTCTTCAAACCCCAAACCGGCGAAGTCACCAGCCACGGCACCGGCGGCATCGCCTGCGGGTTCATCGACACCGACTGCAACGAGGAAAGCTTCTGCTTGTATCAAGCGCCGGGAGATCGCTCATTTCAAACCACTCAAAAATTGGTGAATCGCATCTTGAACCAGAGCACTGGCTAAATTGCCCAAGTGCCCGCCTTCGGCAAAAATCTTCAAGCGCGACTGACCGAGAGTCGCCTTCAGCCATGCGGTGTCTGTGGCTGACAGGAGGAAATCGTTGCGGTTGATCACCGCCCGGACCTTGGTTTGTGCTCGCAGGGCGTTTTGGTAAATTTTAAGATTCATTTCACGCGCAAAATCTTGGCGTTCAATCCCTTTGGATCGGTAATAAGGAGCGACAAATTGCTCGAAGTAATCTTGAAACGAAAAATTGAAAATTTCGTGGTAGCTGGCTTCGCGGCGCCAGCGTGAGAGTGGCACCTGCAAAACGCCCATGTTGTGTCGCGTTTGACTGCTATAAATCGTATCGCGCAGGGTCAGCCGAAATGACAAACCAACCAGAAACTCGGACTCAATCGCGTCAAACGGCGGCTCGGCTGCGGAGACGGTCGCCATCTCGCCAAGCTTGGCGACTTTGTGAACCGCGTTGTTGATTCGCTGTTGGCGCTCGCCGACTGGCCAAGCAAGCGGTGCGTCGTAGTAACGGTCGAGTGCGGCATCGCCACAGTTGAGATCTACCGGCGGGTTAACCGCCACGTAGCGGTCAAAATGAATCAAGCCGGACTCTTGGCGCTTTTCATGAGCTGCCAAGTAAAGTGCTTGGAATCCGCCCATCGAAAACCCCACAAACGCCCGCTGCCCGAATCGACTCGGGTATTTTTTTTCCAACAATTGGTCGATCGCAGTCAGCTCTACCAGCAAGTCATGACAGTCGCTTGGCGGGTAACCGGGCAAATCGGCAGTGGATGCCCGTTCCATAAATTCGGGGTGAAAAACCCCGGTAGTCGTCACCACCGAGTAGCCTTTTTGATAGAGCGATTCCGCCAGCGCAAGTGAGGGCGCCGCCAGCCGGTGCGAACCTAGCCCCGGAGCCACATACACCAGAGGCGCGGGAGTCGGCTGCAACCAGCAACTGAATTTCATCTCACGGCCAGTCGAGGGCAAGTACACGCTCATTTCGCGCTCACGCTCGATGAACTTTGGGTCTTGGCATTGAATCAATGCTGCCCCCAAAGTTTGCAAGGTGGTCAGGTCTTTTTGCCCGCGGCTCAGCCATTCGGGGGCTTGGTCTTTGGTCGCGTAAGTCCAAGCATATTTGACTCCGACGTAAGGGTCTGCTTCTGAGCGGGTAAACTGCGCGGCGGTCTCGGTTTTATCGCTCAGTCGATCATAAGTCGTACCATAGGAGGCTAAAGTATAGGGGAGTTCGTAGTTCCAAGGTTCTGCAAGCTCGTCCAGAGCGAGGCCCAAGGCGTGGCGGTCATCGCTCGGGCCGAGCAAGGGCAACATCAGGTAAGTCTTGGGTTGCCAGCCCCAACTGCCGAAGGTCTGGCCGAAGTCTGCGTCGGATTTCGGAATTTTCCAGCGACTGGCGACGTCAAACAGCCCACCCACCCCGACGGTAGTATTGGCCAGAAACCGCAGCGACTCGTCGCCTGCGCCGTTCCAGCGTCCTTGCAGCAAATGGTTTAGCAAACGTCCCGGATAAGTAATATTGCGAGTAAAATCCTTGATCGAACGGCGGGCGGGCAAGGGTACCACTGCCCGGTAAGCCCGACTCGTCGGTTGCATGATTCCTAGCAGTAAACCCTCATTCAAGGCCCAGAGCTTGCGATTCAGCGACTCGTTGGGATCTGCGATGAAATCTGGAAATACCGCCACTTTTTGCGGTGCCATGGTGGCGCTCGGCTGAGGTGGCGCGACCGGTGAACACGCGGTCACTAAACTCGCGACCATCGCCGCGGCGGGAACCCACGTGCGAAACGTAAAATGACTCGGATACGAAATCGGGGAAACTGGCTGACGAACTCTCACAAGCGAGAAGTTGGCGAGGTTTGCCGGTGCTGCCAACCCGCAAAAAGCAAAACCTTGCGCCAGGTGGCTCAACGCGGGTGTCACGCACTGCATCGGACCGCATCGGACCGCATCGTAAGGGATGACGATTTGATCATCCGATTGACTTTCGTCGATCCAGCAGGAACTTTCTCAAAAAGTGAAACATAAGGTTCAAAACTCAGCAGCAAGCGGTAAAGAAAGTTTGGTGATTCGCCGGGCAACGGGTGCGCCTCTAAGTCGTACTCAAGTGGAATTTAACCGCCTGATGAAAAACCTTGAGACCACCAAGGCCAGTCACGCTCGCGAGCAGACTCGCCTAGATGCGGTCCTGGCCACCTCGATTGGTGAGCTGATGCCACAGCTCGAGGAGCTCAACCGCGTCAATCACAAGCTGGTCGTCCACGCGCATCATGCGATGCAAACCCTCAAGCTCAGCGTCCGGCGGCGCCTCGGACTCGCCGATTTAATCAGCGGCAAAGCGGCGGAATTGCTGGAGGATCCGGTAGGCCTCAGTCAGGAGGAAATTGAGGGCTTGTCGGAGATCGTAGCGCAGCTAGGTCCAAGTTCGCAGGATCTGCGGATGCAAGAGCAAGACCAGCAAGAGTTTAATTTTCTGCGAATGATGATGGAGCAAGCGGCGCGGCACGCGGGGCTGGAGCTCGATCTCAGCGACCTCGCCCCGAACACCACCCGCGAGGACCTCGAGCGTCTCGTCCACGAGCGGCTGGGCAGCGCCGCCGCTCGGCTTACCCAAGCCCCGACCAAAGCCCCTCGCAAGCTGACCAAAACTCAAGCCGAAAAAGAGCGCAAACGGCTCGAACAAGAAGACGCCAAAAATCGCGACCTCAAATCGCTTTTTAAACAACTGGCCAAAGCTTTTCACCCGGATCTCGAGCCAGAGCCGCGCCTTAAGGAGTCCAAAAAAGTCTGGATGCAACGCCTCAATGCCGCCTATGCGGTTGAGGATTTGCGAGAAATGCTCCAACTGGAAATGGAATGGCTGGGCGAGGAAGCCTCCAACCTCACCACGGCCGGCGACGAGAAACTTCAAGTTTATTGCATGGTTCTCAAGGAGCAGATTGCCGAGCTTAAAAAGCAGACACACCAATTGTTGGACCAAGCGCAATACGGGCCGCTTCAGCGCTTCCGTGACTATTATTGCGGCACCCTCGCCAACCCGCTCACCCTCAAACGCAAATTCGGCAAAGAATTGACCCGCCTCCGCGAAATGTTGCAAGTCCTCGCCGCCAACAACCCCGCTTCCCGGCAAATGCTTTATGCCTGGGTCGATGAGCACATCCACGACGAGAGCATCTTGTTTTGAGCCTTGCCGCTGCCAATTCTGACTTCGTTTCATCCTTGCGAGCGCTTTTTGAAATCTCCAGTTTTCTCGCAACCTAACCATGACTTTGCCCAAACTTCTGCTGTTCCTCACCCTGCCACTTTACTTGCTCGACCAAGCCACCAAATTTTGGACGGTCGCCAAATTCCCGCCCCCAGGGTCGCCTGATGCGTTCCAAATGCCGGTAATCGAAAACTTTTTCCACCTCGTGCGCGTCCATAATCAAGGGGTGGCTTTTGGCTTTGGCAATGGCACCGCATGGGCTCCTGTGGTCTTCCTAGTGGTTCCGCTCCTCGCGTTGACGATGATCCGAATTTTTTGGAAAAAGGGCGTTTTCAATCATCCTTTTTCCCAAGTCGCCGTCGCCCTCTTGCTCTGCGGAATTCTTGGCAATTTAACCGATCGACTGGTCCAAGGCTTTCTCCTGCCTGACTTCACCGACGCCGGTTTATGGACCCGCCTTTCCAAAGGCTACGTGGTTGATTTCATCGAACTGAAATTGCCTTATTACCAGCTACTGGTACCTTCAAGTGGTGGGTGGTGGCCAGCCTTCAATGTCGCAGATTCCTGCATCTGCATTGCCGCCTTCTTGCTGTTTATCGGCGGTATTCGCGATGAACAACTCGCTCAAAAAGGTAACTGCACGACTCCCTGAAAACTCGCCTTGTTTTAAAATCTTCGCTTAGGATTTCCCGATTATTCGCCATAACTTACTAAATATCTGGTAGTTTTCAAGTTGACCTCATTCGTCACCGCGTTAAATTGCGTAAGATTCTTCTTCACTTCATTTCATGCGTTGCACCCAATGCGATTCTCTCAAAGACAAAGTTCTCGATTCTCGTGCATCCAAAGACGGGATGTCGATTCGTCGCCGTCGCGAGTGCCTGAATTGTCAGCACCGTTACACGACTTACGAAGAGATCGAGCATACCGAGTTGCGGGTGATCAAACGAGACGGCACCCGCGAGGCGCTGAATCGCGAAAAACTGATGGGCGGGCTAGTCAAGGCCTGCGAAAAACGGCCGGTGTCGATGGACCGCTTAATCAGCGCGGTGGAGGAAATTTTGACCGACTTACGTGTCGATCACACCCGCGAGGTACCGTCGGCAATCATTGGCGGCAAGGTCATGGACAAGCTCCATCAAATCGATCCAGTGGCTTACGTTCGCTATGTTTCGGTTTACCGCAAGTTCGAGGATGTCAACGAGTTTATCCAAGAAATCCAATCGCTTTCCCGGCGTGTCACCCGCGAGCCTCATCCCGCAACGCCGTCTTCACTCTAAAGCATGACTCGACTGCAAGCTTCGCCAGCAACTTTTTTGGTTTCTTGACTCAAACACCCCAGTGATCGCACTCATCGGCAATCGTCCCGCACTCCAAATTGGCTGCTACCAAGTGATCGAATATGATACTGCGTGGCTGGATGACGCCTTGCGCCGAGCAGCCCGAGCGGCGGATCACGAAGATTTCCCTTTCGTCGCGGACATTCGCAGCGGCATTGTCCAATATTTAGAAACGAAATGCCCACTCAGGCTATTGCGGCTTGAGGATCTGTTCGAGCGGATGCGTAAAAT
>JAYWAR010000129.1:0-5894 GCA_043782285.1 Akkermansiaceae bacterium
TGTCTGGATCTACAAACAGGCTCCCTGGCGCGATTCTATTGTCCGTCTGAAGCAAGTCTGGGCCACAACCTCAGCTTAGTTTTCCACACCGATCGTCGCATGACAGAGGGACAGGCCTTCTGTCATCATGTTTTCCGGTCCCGTCGGAACTGCCACGCCCTGCCCGACGAGCTGTGGCTGGAAGCTGGAGTCCGCCGTTGTCTGAGCTTGTTTCAAAGTGGTCGGGGTTTTCTCTAAGATCTCGCAGATCGGCATGACATGACAGAGGGACAGGCCTTCTGTCATCAGACATGACAGAGGGACAGGCCTTCTGTCATCATGTTCAAGAATTAACGCCGGACAGAATGTCCGCCGCCCGGCAGCGTTCAGAATGAACGCGCTCCTTTTAGAATGAACGCGCTCCTTTCATGATTCGGCAGGTTTATTCACTCGGCGCTAAACCGAAAAAAATCGGCATTAAAATCGGAGCTGTTAATGCCTCAAAGCGCTCCCGGAGCGCCGCTGGCATCCGACCCTCGTCCTCTACTGAGTAACGATCTTCCCGTCGCTTGCTATGAAAGTGACTGCGGTGGTGGATGCGTTCTTGTTCAAGCTTCGAGAGCGTGATTCCAAGGTGCTCCACGAGGGTTGTCTCGATTTTTGCCACCAGCTGGTGATGGCCCAGTGGGATGAGTTTTCCTTTTCGGATGTGGGGGAGTGCTTGGGTGAAAATTGCTTCCAAGACTCGACCCGCGAAAGCATCCAGATCCGCCGGGTGATCGCATCCTGTCACGAGGTTTAAAGACTGAAGATCTCTCAAGCCGGGCACCATTTGACTGCCGCGCTGGCGGTGGTGTGACCAGAGGATTTCCACGGGATGGCGATAGATGAAGAAGCATGGCACCGTGGGAAATGCCTCACGAATCAGCGGCAGCCACGGCAAATGCCAACTGTCATACTTGACGAAAAAATGCCGATCTCCAGCAGAATGGGCTTGGCCGATTGCCTGGACGACTTGCCGGAGAACCAGGATTTTCTCCGCGTCACTCAGGTCCAGATGCAGCAGCGCATCGATGATCGGCGGTTCTGAAAGTGCGATGCTGCCATCCAAGCAGGACAAGAGCTGCATCAGCAGTGTCGAGCCACTGCGCGAAGTGTGAAAGATGAAGGCCGAGGGAGGCACTGCGGCAGACAGTGGAATTGCTCCCAGCTCGTGCAGTGAGGTTTGTCGGAGTTCGGGCCGCTGATGTCTCGCTTGGTTAATCGTGTCTTCGAAAAACGGTGCGGTAAAATCTGCCGCCGAGAGGTCTTGCCACGTCAGGGTGATTTCACCATTGCGCGGAGATTCCAATTTCACGGGATACCATCCTGCGCTTGGTTTCATCCTCCGGCAGCCTGGTGGAGTTGATTTGCCAGCCAATCGTTGATCGTCGCGTCGATGACGAGATGAACGCGGTCTGTGGTGCCGCGATTTTTCACCGCGTGAGGGTCTGCCAGACGCAGATACCAACATGAACCTGGGTTCATCGGGACGCGGGTCTGATTGAGGAAAAAATCCACCTCCGGGTTGGTTGTGATTGGGATGTGCATCCGCACTTGGCCCAACTCGGCACTGAGATCGTGATCACAGTGTTCTTTAATTTCGGAGCCGGGAGTGAGCCGCATCAACCGCACGCTTTGCAAAGGACATTGGAAGGTGGCGAGGACTTTTTCCAAATACGGCGCTTGCTGTAAAAACGGGGTATTTTCAAAATTCACACAATTCGGGTCCGAGTAGATCATCATCACTGGATGAGTTGCCCCAGCAGTGCCACGGAGCGGCAACACCTCCCAGGTACCGGTGTAGTTTTGCTTCACAAAATGATCGATCCACGAGTGTGCCTCTAATGCAGTTAGATCTTGCTTAAGTAATTCATGATCAAACGATAATTTAAGTGAAATTCGATCCGGTAAAAACATCATGTGGGTCCATCAATAGGAACGAACTGAATCGAGCGTTGCGAGATTTTTTAAAAGTCAAATTTTGATAGGCTTTTTTTGAGAAATAAACTATGAATCCTTCAGGTATGCAGGATTTCACTCGTCGGAAAATTATTTCTTCCAGTATTTTAGCGCTGGGTGCGCTGACGACACAGTCATTATTTGCAGCAATTCCAGACCAAAATTCAAACGACTGGATTACGACTTTGGAGGATAAGTTCCAGACTTTTTCGACTCGCACTTCGCGGATTTTGACTCGCTCGGGAGAAACCGAGCTGCATTGTGAAATGCCAGATCTCACCGCCTTTGCGAACTGCCCCGGAAATTTTGCGGGGCTAGGATTGCGGGTCATCGCTCAAGGCAACCGACTCACCTTTCAACACCAAGGCGTCCGAGTGACGGCCGTTCTAAGGAGTTCGATTGACTCCAGTTTCATCCTTACTTGATCGACTTTATGAAGCCCCCCCCGGTTATTATTCTTTCGCCGCTTCAGCGGTCTGGCACCACCTTGATTCAGCGATTGCTCTGCTCTGCATCGAACGCGTTGATCTATGGGGATACCGTCGGCCAAGAGGTCGAGTTTTTCGCGAAATATGCGCTGGCCCGCGGGCAGATGTTGAACTTTCAGCAATCTCAGATTGCGCCAGTCCGTCAAGCCGTGCTGCGCGGCGATGTTTCAGATTTCATCACCCCGCTCGCGCCGACGATGGAGACGTACCTCGCCGGATTCCAAGCTGCAACCGGTGCTTGGCTAGAGGGTTGCCGACGAGAAGCGGTTGAGGCAGATCGGCCGATTTGGGGCTGGAAACTCGCTGGTGCAGATGCAACTGCACTTCCGATTTTGGCCGAGTGGTTTCCACAAGCTCGCTGGATCTGGATCGAGCGCGATATCACCGATTGCCTGCGTTCGGCGAAGGCCGCGGCGATGTTTGGCTCGGCCCAAGAAGCGGGAATGATGGCGCGTCAAGCGGAGTATAGTCGCCAAGTTTTCTCTTCGCTGCGCTTGGAGCATTTACTCTCGCTGGATTTCACCACGATGGTGGCCGATCCGACAGGCACGATTTCCCGCTTAGAGAAATTTACCGGCGCGCAAAGGATGGATCTGGCGGTGTTTAACCGCCGGGTGAATGACCTCGGTAATCCAAACTGGGTGCCGCCTGTGGAGCTTTCCGAAGAGGAAACTGCCACGATCAACCTTCATCTCCCTGCCGCCTCATGTCTGAATTGATCGAAAAATTGACCCACTTCCTCAGCGAACGAGGAATCCCTAGCCGCCTCCAAACTTTGGAAGCTGACTGTTTTTTACCCGGCTTAGAAATTGACCAAGGCACGCTGCTGATCGATTCCGAGAAACTCAAATGGCCGGGCGACATCCTTCATGAGGCCGCTCACATCGCGCTGACTCCACCGTCCCAGCGAGCCGCAGTTTGTGGCAAATTAGAAGTTTCTCCAGCCGATGAAATGGCTGCGCTGGCCTGGTCTTACGCTGCTGCGGTGGCCCTCGAGCTCGATCCTCACATCGTCTTTCATCAAGGCGGTTACAAAAATGGCGGGGCGCAACTGGTCACTCAGTTTGGCGACGTCGCCGCCGGGCGGAATCCCGTTGCTCCCGGCGTGCCGATGCTTCAATGGTACCGAATGTGCCAGAAATTTCCGATGATGAGTTCATGGCTTCGCGAAATCGAAGATCCCACCACTGTTTAATTCACTTACAAAACCTCACTCCTCGTTATGTCCTCACCTTTTCTTGGCCAAGTCAAAATGGTCGGCTTCAACTTCACCCCACGCGGCTATCTTTCCTGCGATGGTTCGCTTCAATCTATTGCGAATAATGACGCTCTTTTCGCGCTCATCGGCACGACTTATGGCGGCGATGGCCAAACCACTTTCGGTTTGCCGGATCTCCGTGGCCGGATGCCGATCCACCGAGGTCAAGGCCCAGGATTGAGTCCGTATGCGATGGGTCAAGCTGGGGGTACCGAGCAAGTCACCCTAACAACCCCGCAGCTGCCGAGCCACACTCACTCCCTGACTCAGACGGTCAGCAGCCGCTGCCAGAGCGGTGCCGGAAATACCAAGGTCCCTACAGGAAACTGCTATGCGGCCAGTTCATCTGGCGAAAATTACGCGACCGTCAGCAATGCTGCGATGGGTGTGATCCCTTTCAACACCAATGTTTCTGCCTTTGGCGGCGGGCTACCGCATGAAAACATGCAGCCTTTTCTGTGTGTGAATTTCATCATCGCCTCAGAAGGTATTTTCCCATCGAGGAATTGATTCGAAAAACTCGTTTCTCACGAAATCAGCCCTAAAATTTTAAGCTCCCGATTCCAATGGCTTCTCAACCTTACCTCTCGCAAATTCAAATCTTCGCCTTCAATTTCTCGCCGCGAGGTTGGCAACTTTGCGATGGCCAGCTTTTGCCGATCAATACCAACCAAGCTCTTTTTTCGCTCCTCGGCACCACATACGGTGGCAATGGAACCACAAATTTCGCGCTGCCAGATCTTCGCAGCCGAATGCCGAAGCACTTCGGACAGGGGCCCGGACTTACGGCCTACACCCAAGGCCAATTGGGCGGTTCAGAAAATGTGACTCTGCTCACGACTCAAATCCCATCACACACTCACACCGCCATCACGACTGCCGCCCAGCCCTGTCAGAGCGCAGTGGGCAATAGCGACTCCCCGCAAGGAACTTTTCCCGCAACTCATGAATCGGCGAATATTTACTCCACCACCAACAATGCGAATCTCGGCGCGCTGACCGTCAGCACCGTCATCGGTCAAGCTGGCAATAACCTGGGGCATCCCAATCTGCCGCCTTATCTGGTGCTGAACTTTTGCATCGCCACCACCGGGATTTTCCCATCGCGTAACTGATTTGAGCGGCTTCTCGCAAAACACCTTTCACCCACCTTTTACCCACAAATTTTTATGGCTACTGGTCAATTTATTGGAGAAATCAGAATGCTCGGCTGCAACTTCGCACCACGGAGTTGGAGTTTTTGCAACGGTCAACTTTTATCGATTTCACAAAACACGGCGCTTTTTTCACTTCTTGGCACCAATTACGGCGGGAATGGCACCACCAATTTCGGTTTGCCAGATCTCCGGAGCCGGACACCGATGTCCTATGGTCAAGGTCCAGGGCTATCGAATCACGTGATCGGTCAAGTGGGTGGTGTGGAGAACGTCAGCCTTCTCGCCACTGAGGTCCCGCCGCACAATCACACGGCGATTACCACGGCTTCACAACCTTGCAAAACAGTACCGGGAAATAGTGATAGCCCAGTGGGTAACTTCCCGGCATCCAACAATACTTCGGAAAACTATGCTGCTGCCAGCAATGCCAGCATGGCGCCAATCGCCGTCACCAACACTCTCGCCAATAGCGGGGGAGGGCTGGGGCACGACAATTTATCACCTTATCTCTGTGTGAATTTCTGCATCGCTCTTCAAGGGATCTTTCCATCGCGCAATTAACATCTCAGCATTTTTCCTTTGTCCTTTCTCTTATGAAATCTCTTCCCCTCGTTAAGACTCTTGGTGCCGCTTTTCTGCTCGCGTCATTGCGACTCCATGCCGTTCCGACAGAAATTGCCAAGGACTCCTTCGAAAGTGTCAGCGGCGACATTGGCTTCACCACCTCTGTGTCGCAGTTCGAATTAACCACGGTTACTACGAGCGACTTTTTCTCGGTACTGCCGAACAATGGAACGAAGACCATTGGCGGAGCCATTACGGGGGGGGACGGCGCAAAGATGTTCGCCGCAGAAGATATTGACACCTTTCCGGCAAATCTTTCGGCGACCCAGTCGGTGACTTTTAATTCCGTGAATATCGCGGGAAAAATCAACACCTCGGTGAAAATTTTACTCGCCGCGCCCGGCACCGGTCCAGCAGCGGGAGGTACGCAAAATTTCTACGACCACG
>JAYWAR010000130.1:0-5887 GCA_043782285.1 Akkermansiaceae bacterium
GTGATATTTTTGTTTCCTGAGAAGACAAACCATTTGAAATCAACGTTTTAAATGATTTCAACGACAACGCCAGCAAGTCTAAATTTCGTTCTAGAGAGCCATTTTGCTGCGGATTCCGCAGACCCTGAGAGCAATTCCGCAAACCCAAGCGCCACACTCGCCATGCTCATCACCTGCGCGGCGAGTATTTTGTAACAAACGGGTCCCTTCGTTCAAGAGACCCGCTTGTTTATAGACCGCGATGAATGCGCGATTCACGCGAATCCTCTATTGTGACGGATTCTCTTTTTTAAGTTTTTCTGCGGCCTCACGCGCAGCTTTAGAGCTTTCTTCCAAGGCTTTTTCTGCGGCAGCCTTCGTCGCAGCAGTCGCCTTATCGATGGCTGCTTTAGCATCATCACTGGCACTTTTCATTTTATCACCCGTGGCTTCTTTCATTTTCTTTAACCCTTCAACGACCTTATCGGCACCCGCATCCATCTTTTCGTCGGTTGATTTTTTGGTTTTGTCGCAAGCGATTAAGCCCAGCGACAGAGTCATTACAGGAATCCAGAATTTGATTTTCATTTTTTTGTGGAGGTAAATCGCCAAAATCACTTTGATTTTGGCCGATTGCTAAAATACGTGAAATCAGCTAATTGTCAAAGAAAGGAATTTCGACACTCAGTCGCTTGATTTCAAGGTTTACGCCGGACCGCGACCTGCCACGATACGGGTGTGCATCCACCTGTAAAACGCCATGCCGGCATCTTAATTCCTGCTTTTTCCCCACGCCGCGAGGGAGATCTGGGGATCGGTGATACACTCGCGTTGCGGCAATGGATCGACTGGGCCGCAGAACATCAGGTCGGGTTTATCCAACTTCTACCAATCAATGAAAATGGTACCGAAGAAAGTCCTTACAGCGGAATTTCCTCAACAGCACTCGATCCAATCTATCTGGCGTGCGAAGTCGCCGAGATCCCCGGATTGCTGGAGGCCGATCTGGTTGATGCCCGGGAGCATCTGCAAGGCGCACGGCTCTCACCATTGGTAAATTACCCAGCGGTGCGAGAGGCGAAACGAGCTCTACTCGAGCTCGCATGGTCACGATTCGAAGATGCGGAGTTTGCGTTCAAGGAAGAATTTGCTCAGTTTCGAATACTCGAAAATGAGTGGTTAAATGACTATTGCCTATTTCGTTTTTTAATGGAACTCCATGGCGAAAATTTGAGATGGGACCAATGGCCTGAAAATTGCCAAACACCCACCCAAGCGCGAGAGTTTATCAGTGATTATCGCTCACAAAACGTCATCCAAGTGGATGATCGGCTCGGATTTTTCGCATTCATTCAGTGGCTCTGTTTTCGCCAATGGCTGGCATTGCGCGCCCATGCCGAATTGCGTGGGGTCAAACTGATGGGCGATGTGCCGATTGGAATCAGTTGGCATTCCTGCGACGTATTTTTTGATCAAGATGAATTTCACCGTGATTGGTATGGCGGTTCGCCACCCGAAGGAATGGGACAGGACGATCCCTTCTTCCAACAATGGGGACAAAACTGGGGAATCCCGCTCTATCGCTGGGATCACATGCAAGCGAACGGTTTCATCTGGTGGAAAAAGCGAATCGAGCGGCTAACCCGGATATTTCAGATGTTCAGGCTCGATCACATCCTCGGTTTTTATCGAATTTATGCCTTCCCGTGGCGGCCAGAGCGTAACCCTGAATTCATTGGACTTAGCCCTGAGCAAGCCGCCGCAATCAACAATGACCGCTTACCCCGCTGGTTCCTGAGACCTGATGACACACTCGAAAATAAGGCTTTGAACCGCGAAGATGGCGATGTGAGACTGCGCGGAATTCTCCAAGCAGCAAACGGTTTCGAGGTCATCGCTGAAGACCTCGGCTGGGTTCCTGAATACGTCCGCCCTCACCTCACCGATTTAGAAATCGCTGGCTACCGGATTCCACATTGGGATTGCAATGACGACGGTCATCCTACGCCCGGCAATGCTTTTCCTGAAAACACCTTTGCGACTTATTCCACTCACGATCACCCACCGATCAGCGGCATCTGGCGCGGTTGCCTCGGTGTCATTAAGCAACATCAGGAAAATCCTAGCGAACAAACCGCTTGGGCAGTCGGCGGTGCACACAATACCCTACGGATCCTTGCCGAATTCGCTGGCATCCCAATTCCATACAACGCGCCGTGGCCGCCGTTCACCGAGGGCATTCGCTTGAGGCTGATCAAGGCACTTTTCGCTTCAAACTCACGCTATGCGGTTTTGATGATCACCGAGCTCTTTAGCCTGCACGACCAGATTAACCATCCCGGCACTATGGGCGGGCAGAACTGGCGTTTCCGACTCCCATGGACGCTTGAGGAAATCCGCACGGATCCGCAATTGCAGGCGAACTGCCAAAAGCTGGCTTCAATCATCAGCATCACCCACCGGGCTTAAATTGGATTTTGTGTACTCTCGTTTTTACGAAAAAAGCGCGCGTTGGATATCCCCCCGGATCTCACAACGCACGCTTGTTTTCAAAGCCATTCCACTTTGACTGATCTGTTTGACTTCCCCCCGGAGATCAAAAACAGATTTTGTTGGCAAAGACTCTTGGCTTAGAATTCATTGGAATTTAATTTCCTCAGAACGAGTTAAATTTGCCTGAAAGTCAGGGAATTTCAAGCATTAAATCTTCAAAAGTTAGCTAGCAGCTCTCAACTGGTACCGAGATCCGCGTGCCGATATTTTTGGGTAAGACCTTAAGTATTCCATTCGATAAAATTCGTGCCCGGAGCCCCCCACGGAAGTTTGTTTTAAGGAATTCCTCGACTCCGGGAGCAACCGTCTGATCCATCCAATAACAAGGTTTGCATTCCTCGACTGCTTCAAAATCAATACCTTGAAAACGAAATCGCTTTCCAACCCAAGCCCCAAGATCAACGCCTCTGACAATCAGGTTTCGTCGAAAAACCGAGCTCTTAAGCCCCGGCAAAGAGAAATGCTCACGCACCGCCACCACCGCGGCAATATCCATGAACGTCACTTGTCCTTTAAAGTCCGGCTTGTAGCCGAAGTAGCGATCTCCCTTTAATCCCATTCCTGCGACGCACTCAATCTCAAAAGCGCTACGGCAAACATGGTCCAAACGGCCCTTTTCATGGCGCCCTCGAAAGTTATTCCCTTCGGAAATCCAAATCTCCAACAGCTCTGCTTGCCACTCGACAAGCTCGTCTTCTGCCCTGCCAGTCACCGCGGATTTATGATCCGGCCCCACCCATTCCGAATGACCGTTAGCATAAGTTTCTTTTTTCCAAATTGGTAATTCATATTTCAATCGCTCCATAATTGCACGAGCCGCGTCAAATGCGGGCCCCCGATGAGCCGAAGCAACCGCCACCCAGACCGCGACTTCACCGACGCTCAGCGGTCCAGTGCAATGAACCGCCTGAGCGGCCAGAATGCCGTAGCGCGTCACTTCTTGTTCGAGAATTCGTTGACCTGTCGCCATCGCAAGTACTGGATAAGCTTGATACTCTAGCGAAGTTACCGCTTGACCCGCATTGTGATTTCTCACCCGCCCTTCGAAAGTTAGCACCGCCCCTGCTGCCGGATTATGAAATGCCGCAGCAAACGACAAAATATCGATAGGCTGGCTAACCAGTGAAAATTGGATCGTCGAAGACATAAAAAAATCTATCCACCTGACATCGGCGGCAGTAGGGCGATGGTATCATCCTCGTTCAACAGATGCTCCCAAGAAACAAATTCATCATTCACCGCAACCCGGAAATCTTCGAGACAAAGACCGAGCTGATGGATTGCATCTAACTCTTGATAGAGTTTAGCCGCAGTCGTGGCAAAACTTAAAACCCGCTCTTGCGTGAGCCCGCGACGCTCGGCAAGCAAACCGTAATAAAAAACAGTGACCGTCATGAAGTTCGTGCGGTTTCCCAATCAGCTGGAGTATTGGCGTTATCAAGAGCACGCGATGTCACCGGGTCCAACAGCCTACAATCGTTGCGAATCAAGATTTTTCTCGGACAGCTAAAATCATCGGTCTGTGCTTGCACCATCACAGGTCGCGAGTCCGCAGCATAAAGCGCGCAAAGTGGCTCAGGCAAACCATCAAACTCACTGCGATATGCTAGAAATTTATCGGTCACTTGCTGCGAGTGGATCAGATGAGTGAGAGTTGGCCCATCGAGACGCGGCAGATCACAAGCCACTACCAGCCAATCGGCATGCGGCTGTAACCGCATCGCCGCAAGAATTCCCGTGATCGGACCAAAACTGCCACCTGCCGGGTCGCGCACGATCGTCAAGTCATCCAGACCTGCGGGGATTGGCTGCTCATGGCGGAGAGAAATCACGACCGTTTCACAGCCAGCTTGACATAACAGATCATAACAGCGCCGTGCCAAGGGCCGACCATCGGGATGAATCAGCTCCGCCTTATCCAGTCCCATCCGTATACTGCGGCCACCTGCTAGCACCAAGCCACATAGCCGTTTTTTTGAAGAAATTTTCATACGTGAAAGTCACCAGACTTACCGCCAGTTTTAGAAATGAGCCTAAGACCATCGATCCGAATCGCTTTGTTGATCGCCTTGCACATGTCGTAAACCGTCAGCGCAGCGACGCTCACTCCGGTCATCGCTTCCATTTCAACCCCTGTTTTACCGGTCGTGGAAACCTCACAAAGGATGGCAATCCCGCTTGTGTGAGGAATGATTTGAAAGGTGCAATTCTCGATCGGCAAGGGATGGCAAAAAGGAATCAACTCACTGGTTTTTTTCACCGCCATCGTCCCCGCGATAATGGCGGTCTGAAACACCGGGCCTTTCGGGCCTTGCAGATCGTTATTTTGAAATTTAGCAATGATTTCAGTTCCTAATTCAATCCGTATTTCAGCCACGGCAGTTCGGCGGGTTGCCATTTTTTCAACGATGTCGACCATCGTCGGTTGCCCATGGCAGACGTGGCTAAAACTTGAGTCATTCATCGGTATCGGGTTCATCGAATTTAAAGCCAAGGAGTGAAAGGGAAAACTGCGGCAATCGCCTGCGACGCCCCACGCGGGGGCAGTGTGATGAATCCATCGCTGTTGAGCAAGCCGATGAAATCCCCACTATTATGAGTTACTGCCGCCTCTGCCCGGCCGTCGGCTCGCAAAGTGACCGGTAAATGGCGGGTGAAATCGACAAGATGCTGAGTCCGGTCGTCCAGTAACACACGCCGCTGCGCCGGACGAAACCAACCCGAAACTGCCGCAAGAGCCGGAAAAACAAAAGTATGCAACCCCGTGAGTGCCGAAACCGGATTCCCCGGCAGCGCCATGATTACTTGTCCACCGGGAGCAATCCAGCAACCCGCAGGTTTTCCCGGGCGCTGTGCCACACCGTGGAAAACCTCACGACAGCCCAAGTCAGCCAGCACCGCAGGTACGAAATCGCGAGCACCTTTCGAAACCGCACCAGTTAGAATCAACCAGTCATGCTCTTTCAACAGATTTTCGATCACCGGTCGCGCCGTTAAAAACTCGTCATTCAACGCTCCAACATACTGCGGAGGATAGCCCCCAAGTTGCAGCGCGGCAGCGAGTGAATGCGCATTGGATTGGCGAATTTGATAAGATGCCGGGAGCTCGTCCACCGCCACCAATTCATCTCCTGTCGCAATCACCGCGATTCGCGGAACGCCTGAAACGGCAAGCCGAGTAGCGCCACAAGCAGCAGCAACTCCAATTTCGCGCGCTCCTAATACGCATCCAGCTCGCAACAAAACCTGCCCCGCCGCCGCATCACTTCCGGCTCGATGAATGAAACGCCCTGCAACCGGAGCCGCAGCATCCAAAAATTTCACCTGAGTCGAATCGACAACGATCCCCTCTTCC
>JAYWAR010000131.1:0-5872 GCA_043782285.1 Akkermansiaceae bacterium
GAAACAATTTGGCTCAGCCAAACGTCCTTCCAACTGAAAGGCATATTCATGGTCACGTTGCCGATTCCGCTCAGGACAAATGCATTCGGTAGCGCACCGGCCGCGCCGTTGCCTTCGAAGCCTGCTTGCTGGAATGTGGTACCCGCCGCCAAAGTCACCGGTCCGGTGCCAAAGCCGGTTTGTATGCCGAGTGTGATGGTGCCACTATCGACGGTGGTGCCACCGCTGTAAGTGTTAGCCCCAGAAAGCGTGAGAACGTCACCACCGCTGTAAGTCACGAACGACACGCCCGCCGTGCTATTGACGATGCGGTTCGTGATGCTGGTGGCCTGCGCGTTGGCGATGATGACCAATTCACGGTTTGAGCCGATCATCAAGTCGCCCGCACCCGCAGTCGTCAGAGTGCTTGTCCCCGCGTTCATCAAGCCGTTGAGCGTGGTGGTGAAACCGGCATTGGCCAAAGTGCCGCCGCTGCCCGTGAAGCGCAAGGTGTTGGCGGTGATCGGAGCGGTCAGGGTGGCTGCCGCGCCGAACGAATAGTTGATCGCCGGGTTGGTCACGTTCGACAAATCCGCGGCGGTGGCGGCAGTTTGTCCGGTGTATGCCGAGATCGCACCTGCGGTGGATTTCACATAGTTAAGCGTGGTGGTGGCACCGGTCGTCGCCCACGGGCCGAGGATGCCGGAAGGGTCATTGGCCAGCGTGCCGAGGACGGCGGTGGCATTGAAGTTGGTGAAATCGACCACCGCGCCGGTGCGGTTAAAGGTGCCGGCCACATCGAGAATGCGACTGGCGGCGGCTTTCCAACTTTGCTGGCCTTGCAGGGTGAGGCCGGAATTAAGCATCAAATTCTGAGTCGCACCGCTCAGGTCGATGCCAGAAGCACCCACCGTCAGGGTGTTTCCCGCCGCCAGAGTCACCAAGCCGCCTGGGCTGACGATTTCCAGACCGAGCCAGCTCAGATCCGCACCCAGCGTCGGGCTGTTAGCGGCAGTGACCGTGGAAGTCCACCGCGCGATGTCGGCAGCACTGGGTAAAGTGTCCCAGCTCGCGGCCAAATTCAGGGCAGTGCTGTTGTTTTGCTTGGTGCTGGTGGCGGCGTGGGCGGCTGGCTGAGATAGCGCCAGCGCGGCGAACAGGCCGGTGATTGCCAAAGCAGAGTTGTCGATTCTCCAAAAAGAACGGGGCGATTGCCCTCGCAATGGGCGACTGGTGGGTAGGTTTGAGACGGTCATAATTTTAAAAATTGAGGGCGTGTGGCAGATGGGTTTGAAACTCGTTCGCTGCGAGATGGGGGCGCGGGAGGAAACAATCCCAAGCCAGCGACAAGACAACTGATTTATTCCGGCTAACTAGCTTGCGATGCAGATTACTTTGACCCGATGGGTTGCTGCGGGTTTTGACTGTATCACTAATTGTGAAGGAGCCGTCCACCGGGGTGAGGGTGGCGAGGCCGCAGTTCACCACGGGAAACCGTGAAGCTTAGCGAACAAGAGCGAAGGATTCACAGCCGACTACGAGGAGTTAGAGATCACTCCCGAAGCAGCGGCAACCTTGAAACCCGGCAAGAATCTCATCTCCGTGCATTGCCACCAAAAATCGGGTGGACAATATGTGGACGTAGGTGTCTTCGCGGAAGTCCCAGCAGCGAAATAGGCGGCGGAGGAGTTACCCCAAGTGTGGACTGCTCCGACATGTCCCCCGCAGTCCGAACTTGAGGTCGTTGAGTGAAGTCTGATTTTTGGCGGATTCAACGCGGCTTGGGTGCGCCCCCGCTACAAAAAACCGACCGCTGAGTGTGCCACAAAATCCCCTTAAGTTAGTGCCATTCAGCACTGACTCGATTTACTGACCCCGTCAATGACCCCATCGACCTTGCATTCTCCTCCCGCCAATTGCCAAACCTTGAGCACAGTCTGGCATTTCTTTGCACCCAATGCAGAGCGCGCGTTGGTTTCGATTAGGATGATGATTTTTATGGAGGAAAACGATTTCGGTTGAATAAGATCTCGGCACCGCTCCGTTAACTTCCCGCTGCGTTACAATTTTTATGAACTTGAATAATACCCACTTAATTGCTCTCGCCACTATGGTGATGGTTGCTGGCGGAAACGCTCAGGAAAATCAGAAGAATCCACCCCCAATCCGTGGGTTCCAAGAAGTGGGGCATGACCAAGTGGAATTACGCGGCGGTTTTTGGGGGCCACGTCTGAAAACGACTCACGATGTTACAATTCCTCACTCGCTGAATGAACTCGAGAAGACCGGGCATGTCACCAATTTCGACAAAGCCGCTGGCAAAATAAAAGGGGAACTGGACGGGCATCATGTTTTTGATTCCGATCTCTACAAGGTTCTCGAGGGGGCGCTCATTTCCCTGCAACACAACGACGATCCTAAGCTGCTGCAACGGGTGGACGGCATGATTGACCGTATCCTCGCGGCCCAGCAGGACGACGGATTTCTGATCTCTTGGTTCATCGTCAACGGCCTCGACAAGCGCTGGGAGGATCTCCGCTTGGAACACCAGATGTACAATGCAGGCCACTTCTTCGAGATGGCCGGGGAGCATCAACACCTAACCGGTAATCCAAAGGTGGTCGATTCCGCGAAGCGCTTTGCCGACCACATCGACGGTATTTTCGGCCCTAACAAACGCTACGATGTGGGCGGGCATCAGGGGATCGAACTGGCTTTGATAAAATTGTATCGAGTTACCGGAAAGCACCGCTATCTGGATCTCGCGAAATTCTTCCTTGATGAGCGCGGTTACGCCCATGGCATGGAGCGCAAACCCTTTGATCCCAAGACACAAGTTTCGCCGCCCGCAGTCGAGGGCAAGCCAACCCAAGAACAACAACGTGAATTCTGGCATGCACGTCTGAGGCTACGCAACGGCCAAATGCAAGACCACAAACCCGTGGTAGATCAGCATGAAGCAGTGGGCCACGCAGTTAGAGCCGGTTACATGTATTCCGCCATGGCGGATACCCTTCGCTTCACGGATGCCCCCGGCTATGAAATGGCGTTAGATCACCTCTGGAATGACGTAGTGGGACGGAAAATGTATATCACCGGCGGTCTCGGCACTGGCCAATACGATGACGAGGGTTTCGGCGATCCCTACTTGCTGCCCAATCAATCAGCATACAGCGAATCCTGCGCAGCAATCGCACACGTTTTCTGGCAATACCGGATGAACCTGCTCAAAGGTCAGGCCAAGTATGCAGACATGATGGAATTGGCTCTCTATAATGGAGTTCTCTCTGGAATATCCATTTCAGGAGATCATTTCTATTATCTAAATCCGCTGGCCAGTCAAGACGGTGACGAGCGTAGATCGTGGATCGGTATATCCTGCTGCCCGACCAACTTAGCACGGATTTTACCGCAAGTCGGTGGTTTGGTATATGCCCAGAACAAGAAACAGGTATGGGTTAATCTCTATGCCGCCGGTGACGCAACGCTGAAAATGGACGATGGTTCCATCCTCACACTGACCCAGAAAACCGAGTATCCGTGGGATGGCAAAATCCACCTGACGGTCAATCCGGCACAGGCGGCTGATTTCAGTCTCAATTTGCGCATCCCCGGCTGGGCCTCAGGCAAGCCTGTTCCTAGCGATCTTTACCGTTACGCTGATGCGAAGCCTTTGCCTGTCGGACTCAAAATTAACGGCGAGACGACCGAAGCAAAGCTAGGTGATGACGGCTATGCGCATTTGCAGAGGACATGGAAGGCCGGAGACGTGGTGGAGCTCGATCTGCCGATGCCGATTCAACGGGTCTATGCGCACGAGAAAGTCGAGGCAGATCGGGGCAAGGTCACCTTGATGCGCGGCCCGTTAGTCTATTGCGTGGAAGCCACCGATCAACCGGACGTGAATCTCACAAATTTAGTGCTGCCACGCTCAGCGGAAATGACAGCTAAGCATCACACCGACCTGTTGGGTGGAGTCACCACTCTCACAGGTGAAGCGCTTGCTGATGGCAAGAATCCAATCCCGATGACAGCGATCCCCTATTACGCATGGCAAAACCGGAAAAAGGGCGCGATGACCGTCTGGATTCAGGAAAACGCCAAACCTTAAATATTCGCGAAAACTGATGTCAAGGTCACGCAGTTTTAAGAAATCTTCCTGCCAATGGCTGCCACGGGCATTTTGGTAGTGATTCTTTCGCATCTAGCATTTGCCAAGGGCGAAAGCACTGCCAAGCCACTAGGTCAAGCGGGCAAAGGGCCACTCAAAGTCTTCATTCTCGCCGGTCAGTCGAATATCGATGGCCAAGCGAACCATTTGCACCATCGACTTCCTTTTAGGGTAAGGTAACGCATTTCAACATTTTCGGCATTGTGAGCCGCATGCGGCTGCACCTCACTGCTCATTCATTATTCCTTTATTCGTTCTGCCCACATCAGTTCTCATTCCAACTGGAAATGCTGCAAAAAGTCAGATCACTGGAGGGCTGTCAGTTCATCAAAATATCCTTGGAGGAATTTACCTAATGTATGGCGTGAAACATGGTTAAAAACTGGAGAAAAGAGTTAATGAATCTGATCAATTGTTTCAACGGCCAGAATGGTCCAATAAAAATAAATCGCTTATTCGCGGTGCCGATTGATACACAGTCGCGGACGCTAAAATGGCTGAATGTGTCAGACTCGACGACGGGTCCGGTGGGACTCTAGGCTATGGATGCAAGCGTTTCGGAAATTTCCCTAGATGGGGTCAATGCTCTCGGATCAACAAACTGATCACTCATTGTTGATTGGTTTACTCTGACCCCATCGAGTGGGTAGCTAGGATCTGGATTGAGAAACTCTTATTTTTTCAAAATTTGCTGCACATATCTGCGAACGCGATCTCTCATAAAAATGTCAGGTGTGCCTTTTGCGTCCTTGGGAGTATAGTCTGATTGAATTCTCGCTAACTCAGCTTTCACTCCGGCTGCTTCCAAATGCTCACCTAGGAACTTGAGAGTCCAGGGCGTTAGGGTCATTTCCAATTTATCACAGTGCAAATCCACCCAAGCGGCTCGCTCCAAACGAGTCTCAATAAGCTCAGTGAATGCTTTGGCGTCTTCCTTTTTGATCGCGTCTTCGATTATCGATCGCGTCTCCTTGAGAACATACATTTGGCAAGCATCTGTTAGCTGTGTATTTAACATCCTCATATCAGCAGTTTTGAGGTGCTCCAAGGTGAACGCATCTCCGACCTTCGCCAAAACCTCCATCGACTCGGACCATTTCGGATTTGACGAGCTGGAAACCAGATTGTGCAACTCCGCATATTCCTTGGGTGTAAGCGGTTTTTTGTCACTTTCTGCCGAGCAAATGCACGGCAATATGACCATGACTGCTCCTAGAATTAAATGTGCTATTTTCATATTTTCTGTTGGGTTGCTTGGTATATTTTTAGTTGAAAAACTGGGATAAGATTGAACCTACTCTTCTGAATTTGAGTTAATGGGGTCAGAGTAAACGGATCAACAATTGGTAATACTTTGTGAATTCGAGAGCACTGACCCCATTTACTGACCCCATCTACATCGGCTTCTGTGCCGTTGACCGGTATCGACTTGTAGCGGCCTTGGAAAACGTGACCGTGCCGTTGTCTCACCCGGTTCCAGCCTTGGCTGAAAGTGCCAAGTAGTTGCTTGATGCCAGTGACGAGATTGGCTTGTAGAGTTTCCAACAGCAAATGGAAGTGATTTCCCATGAGCACCCAAGCATGGACCATCCAGCCATGGCTCGCACAGACTTGGCCGAGGCGGAAAAGAAACGACTTGCGGTCATCGTCGGTTACGAACACGTCCTCACCCCCATTGCCGCGGGCCATTACATGGTAAATCGCGTTCGGGTATTCAAATCG
>JAYWAR010000132.1:0-2068 GCA_043782285.1 Akkermansiaceae bacterium
CCGCACGAAACAGGTGAACAATGAACTCAAGCCGGTCTTCCGGTTGGGTTGCTCGCACAGTAAGGAAAGTCCGATTTTCATGGGGTCGAGGGATGGAGGAAATTGGCGTAAATTGCAGCGACAGCAGCATGCGACCAGCGCTTGCTCGATTGCTCGCGTTGCTTGGCTGCTTTTGCCGCGAGTCCCGGCGGGTCACTTAGCCAGCGGTCGATCATCGTCGTCAATTCCAAGCAATCGCTGTGCCGGAAGGTCACCTCCGGGTCAGCGAGAACCTCGGGAATGCCGCCACTGTCGCTGCCCAGCGTCAGGACTCCGCAAGCCATTGCCTCGATCAAGACATGGCCGAATTGTTCCTCCCATCTCTGGCCACCGACGTTTTTCAGGGGCTTGCTCGGGAGGATGAAAATATCCAGCTTGTTGAGAAATGCCGGTACCGCTTGATGTGCCACCGCCGGTAAAATTTTGAGCCACTCGCCGGTTGGATCGATCGCCTCAAGTCGCGGCCGCAACGGCCCTTCACCGATCAGCGCCAAGCGCAAATCCGGGTATTTTTGTCGTAAGGATTCGGTGGCCGTCACCAGCTCGATTAAACCTTTTTCCTCCACCAGTCGTCCGCAGAAACCCAGCACCTTGGCCGCTGGTGGCCACCCCAGTTGATTCCGCCAAGTCGCGCGTTCGTCGGTGCTGGCGCGTGGATGATCTTCCGGGTTGATTCCCAATTGTCCGGCGACCAGTGAGTTTTCAGCGGTAAATCCTGCAGCGAGGCAAAGCTTCTGCGCGTTCTGATTGCCGCAGATGATTCGGCCGCCGCTCGCCGCCGCGGCGCGGTAAATCCACCTTAATAAGCATCCCTTGAGTCCCGGACGCTCGACGTTTTCCCAAGTAAACTCGGCAAACTGCGCCGTCGGGGCCGCCCGCCAGCTTGCCCAGCGAGCTTGCCAGCGCAACCATGACCATGGCTCGTTCTCGACCAGCACCAACTCCGGTTGGAAGTCCTCCATTTCAGCCTGCAAATCACGCAACCCCAGCCGCGTGCCATTGCGCTCATCCTCCGGCCAGCGCCTCAGCCGTCGCAATTGATACGCAATCGCGTGGCTTGGTGGGTTCTCATCAATGATTTCCAAGCCCAGAGCTCCCCAGCCTTTCGAATCGCAGGTGCAGACCCGCACCTCAAAGTATTTGGCGAGATGAAGCGCCTTTTCCCGGTTCACCGCAATCATGTAAGTATGACCGATCAGCAGCAGTCGGGGAAGGCGGGGTTCTTTCACGGACACGGCTTGAATGGATTCGACACAGGTTTCTCTAAAAATTCGACTTTTCACGGAGAAAAGGGCGCGCCCTGACTTGCTGCCTTGGGGTAGGCGCGTTGGCGCTTACTTTTCTCGGCGGTCGTCACCTTCGGAATAGCTGGGTCGACTGGGCCCGCGATCGCTCGAACCTTACTCTCGACTTGATCCCTGCGGATCGTCGCCATTCCTAGCCCAATCATCGCTCCCAGCAGCGAATTCACCGGTGCCACAAACAACATATTGCCATAAGCCAAGCCGCAGACACCCATGCTGACGATGATCGCCGTCAGCGAAATTAAAAAGCTCCGGTCCGCAGAATGGTGCGCTTTGAGGCATCTCCGGTGCCACCAAAAGACAAAGCTGCCTCCCACCAGCAGCATCGCGAATAACGGCACATAGCCAATTTTGAGCAGCGTCTCAGTGATTTGGTCGTGAGCTTCCGGCCGCTCACGATTGTCCAATCCGAACGGGGTCCAGCTTTCTGGCGACGCCAACTGCGTGAAGCCGCTGAGCCGCGCCTGGTAAGTTCCCAGTGAACCGAAGGCCTTGCCGAAAGCAGTTCCTTCCAAATCGGTTGACCAGGTTAAAATTGCACCGTAGAGCCAATTACTGTTGATCACGATCCAAACAAAAGCTGCTACTATCGATCCATAAAACAACAGGGTCCGTTTGCCACTGCTGAAGACAAACACCAGAAAAAAGCCGAGAAGCGGCATCGCGTAAGTGGTCCGGTTTTTACTCAAGTAGCACGAACCGAGAAAAATGCATGCCGCGACGAC
>JAYWAR010000133.1:0-2068 GCA_043782285.1 Akkermansiaceae bacterium
GCGGGCTTTGAACCCGTTGGCGGGGGTGAGAGTGACAGCTTCGCTGGCCAGCATGGCGGGCAGGCGGGATGTGACAGGCTGGGAAGTCCCGAGCTGGTAGAATTTTTACGCTTCAGAACCCACGCCGCGAGGGTCTGATAGGCCACCCATGGAGCGCAGCGAAACGCGGGTCGCTCAAGCTGCTGGATGGATAGGCTTCGACGAGGGCAGAGTCACCAAAACCTATCACGCGATCGTTTGCAGAATCTCACTACAAACTTGGGTTTGTGAAACTCATTTGCACAAAAATCCCGCAGATGCTCCACTGACCGCGCAGACTACATTAGAGCGCTTGTAAATCGCTCCACTATCTTCTTTTTCCACAGATCCGAGTCTAAGCTTATTGCTGCTGACGGCAAATCCGCGAAGCAGCCGATTTCATCAGATCCGCTGCTGTCGCAACCTTTTCCCAACCATCGAGTTTGAAATTCGCATATATAACAATGTACTACCATCAATCCGCAAGAAATCATTCACTCAAAATTACCGAAACTTGCACTTTTTCACCCTGATCCCACCATTCTTAATCCCGCTTTCCCTTTCCATTTTCCCTCAGCCAAAAGAAATCTTGGCAAACTGAACCGTAAAGCACTTATTCGCTGCAAATACAACCATTCGTAGGATCAATTGCCTACGTCAAATCTCGGCTTCGCGGAGTCCTCTTCATTTTAGTTTTCAATGTTTCAACCTTACCTGCCACTCCCTCGCCTTCCAAGTCTCACATCCGATTTATGATGCTAGAAAAATCCCCACCCTTAAGCCCTTTGCAACGATATATCTCGTTGAGTAAACGGCTTTTCCAAATCAGAAAAATCATCGATCATCGCCGCAGGGCGGTGTTTGTCCTACGCTCGTTGGGCAACCATGGAGTGATGAAGAAATTAAACGACTTTGTTGACCAAGATACCGTGTGGCGAGAGGTTGTAGCACATCATCCATGGCTCTATGAACAGATCACACGACAACTCTTTTACCGTGGTTCAACGATTCATGAAAGAAGAGTGTTGATCATGGACCATTGCCGGATATTTGGGACCTATTTCAGCGACGAGACCTTGCGGAAAATTTACATAAAGGAAGGATTACAGCTGTGGAGTGGTGAATTTCAAAATTCACAGGTATCCTTGCAACTGTGTTTCCATCCACGAAACCAAAAGGAAGGACTTGCCAGTATCGGACTAAAATTGGGAGATCGTAATCTCTATCAAATTATTTTTTGGGTTGCACAAGACCCCGCAGGTATACGCTCGCTCTGGATCGGAACTTTGCAAGGTTCCTCCGGTAGAATGCAAACCTATCGAGATCTGACAAAACATTGTTATGGCTACCGGCCAAAAAACTTAGTGCTCTTTGCTTTGCGAAAAATCGCCCACCAAATTGGCTCAGAACAAATCTACGCTATCTCAAATTATGGCCATTATGCCAATAATCATCTGCGAATGGATCGCAAATTGCAGGGCTCGATGAATGAATTCTGGCAAGAAACCGGAGGTCAAATCTCCTCAGACCCTCGTTTTTTCATGCTGCCGGTGGTTGAACCGAGGAAAACAATAGAACAAACCAAACCTCATAAACACACACTCTATCGAAAACGTTTTGCCATGCTCGATGAAATCGACCAAGTCATCACAGCTGTCTTGAAAGCTAATTTAAAAACCAAAGACTAAGCATTTAGTTAACTAGTGTTCACCAAAAACATAGATTACTAACCAAGATATGAGTGACGCATTTAATCAATCCGCGAATTTAAGCAGCCAGTGCAATCAATAGATTTAAATTGTAGGTATCATGTGACGTTCAATACGCCTCACACCTTCCATCGTCAGGTGATCGAAGATGCTTCCTTTAGGGAAGTCTTGCCGGAGGAGGCCGTTGGTGTTTTCATGGAAGCCTCTTTTCCATGAGTGGTAGAAATAGGCAAAATAGGCTTTAGTATCCAGCACATCCGCCAGAAGCTCGTGCAACGCGAACTCCTTGCCATTTTCGGAAGTCATTGTCTCGACTTTCTCCCGCTGTCCCACGAGCGCTT
>JAYWAR010000134.1:0-5776 GCA_043782285.1 Akkermansiaceae bacterium
ACTTCGTCGAAACGCAATTCCATGTTAAAATTATTCTGGACAATTACTTCGTAAAGGTGAACGAATCATCGCAACGGAGCACTTCTGGATGTCATTTGACATGTGAGAGGCATCATCCGACTTTGCTCCTGACTGTTCCACATTCGGTACAGCCAAGGACGCAAGCAGCAACCGATAACCAACAACATAATATGCAAAACTACTGCAAAACCATTGGCGCCTTGGCCGCTGCCTCCGCCCTTGTGGCTGGCAACACCTCGGCAGGCACCACCACCACCACCACCGCTGCGCCGATGAGCGCACCAGTGGCGGCAATCAACTATGAGCTCCACGCTGGCTACGCCACCGAGTATCTTTTCCGCGGCCTCAACCTCGGCGATGGTCTCGTTGAAACGGGTCTTGATGCCTCCGCCAATCTTGGTGATGGCTTCAGTCTCAGCGCTGGCGCATGGATGGGAACTTTCTTCAATTCCCCAAACACCATGGATTCTTCAAATTCCGAAGTGGATCTCTACACTGAGGTTTCCAAGGATTTTGGTTTCATGACCGGTTCGGTGGGCTACATTTACTACGCCAACCTCGATGCTTTGGGCCGTGATTCACAAGAAGTTTCCTTCGCAATTTCACGTGATTTTGGCTTTGCAACCGCTTCCTACACCTACTTTTGGGGTGTTGAAGGACGGAGCAACCAAGGTTACTCGGAACTCGCGCTCAGCCGTGGTTTTGAACTCAGCTCGTGCCTCAAGCTCAACTTGAGCACAAATATCGGTTACCTCACCGACGGTGGTGTTTGCACCGCATGGACCACTAAAGCGGCTCTCGACTGGAGCGTTGCTGAACATGCAAAGCTCTCGCCGTTCGTTGCCTTGGCTGTTGCCTTGGATGAGAAATCAGGTAGCGCATGGGCACAAACCCAAAACGAATACGTTGCGGGTGCCAAGCTCAGTGTTGGCTTCTAAGTGAACCGAAGTCATTTGACATAAATTACTTCAAGAGCAGTCGTGCAAACGACTGCTCTTTTTTTGTGACTCGATCACTTGTCCGAATGCTGGATCTTCAAGGATCTTTCGACTTGGAAAATCTGGGTTTTCGGCAAAAGCTCTGGATATGTTCCTCGGCCTTGATTCTTCCACTCAGTCTCTCACCGCAGTTTTAATCGATCCCGATTCGGGTGAGATCACTTGCCAGCTCTCGGTCAATTTTGGCAGCGATTTACCGCAGTATCTTTCTCCGAGCGGATTTATTGCGGGTGGTAAAGAGGGCGAAGTCCATGCCAATCCATTAATGTGGCTGGAGGCCTTGGATCTACTTTGTCACCGCCTCGCGGCAAATACCGATCTTTCGCGGGTGAAAATGATCGCTGGCTCCGGGCAACAACATGGCTCGGTCTATCTGGATTCGACTTTCGACAGCCGGCTTGCTGCGCTAGATGTCGCTGGCGACCTTGCTTCCCAAATTTTGCCAGCGCTGACTCGTGCGACGTCGCCGATCTGGATGGATACTTCGACGGCGGTTGAGTGCGCAGAAATCACCGCCACTCTGGGTGGGGCAGCAGAGGTTTGCCGTCGCAGTGGCTCGATTGCGATTGAGCGTTTCAGCGGCCCGCAAATTCGGCGTTTTTATAAGTCGGAGCCGGCAGCCTACGAGCGGACTAGCCGGATTCATCTGGTGAGTTCGTTCATTGCCTCGGTGATTGCCGGGAAATCGGTGCCGATCGACTACGGTGACGGTGCTGGAATGAATTTACTCAGTCTTTCCAAGCTCGGCTGGGACACCAATTTACTGGCGGCCACTGCGCCGAATTTGGGAGCCAAACTGTTACCACCCGCGGCTGCGACGACGATTCAAGGTCAAATTTCGGCGTATTTCGTCAAAAAGTATGGGTTTTCGGAGCAATGCCGGACGGTGATTTTCACCGGCGACAATCCCGCATCGTTGGTCGGGATGGGGGCAACCACTCCCGGGAAGGTGGTGATTTCGCTCGGTACCAGCGATACTTTTTTTGCGGCGATGCCGGGGCCGAAAACCGATCCTAAAGGCTATGGTCACGTATTTGGAAATCCGGCGGGCGGCTTCATGTCGTTGATCTGTTTTCGCAACGGATCGCTCGCTCGTGAAGCATTGCGTGATAAGCTCGGACTGGATTGGTCGGCATTTGACCGTGAAGCGCTTGCAACGAGTCAAGCGGCGGCAGGCCAAAATCTGATGCTGCCATTTTTTGGCCCAGAAATCACTCCACGGCATGATTTTAGCGGTCCGATTTTAGCGGGCAGTGCGGATTTTGAGAGTGGAGCGAATCCCGCGCTGCAAGTCCGGGCGCTGCTTGAGGGGCAATTTCTCAACATGCGCCTTCATTCGCAATGGATGGCCGTGACTGTTGAACGAATCCGACTCACCGGCGGAGCGGCTAAAAATGACGGAATTGCTCAACTCGTCGCGGACATTTTCCAAGCGCCGGTCGAGCGGCTGGAGGTGATGAACTCAGCGGCCTTGGGTGCTGCGCTGATCGCGGCAGCGGCTGATGGTCACCATTTACCGACTTTGCAGGAGGTTTTTTGTCAAGCTGCCGCAGGCTCCTCACTCCAGCCACAGCTCGCGCTGGCGGGCGACTACACCGCAGCTCTAGGACGTTTCGAAGCCTTACTTCACGCCAGTTGCTAAGAAGAATTCTTCCGAAACGTTGACCAAGCCGAATCGAAGACTTACAGGTTCCTCGCGATGATGATTGATCAATATGCTAACCGCTTTGTGTGTGACCTCGTGGCCTATGAGCCCGGCAAACCGATTGATGAAACCGCTCGTGAGCTCGGGCTGGAGCCTTCACAAATCGTTAAGCTTGCCTCGAACGAAAATCCTCTTGGGCCGTCGCCACTGGCTAAAGTGGCGATGCGCGAAGCGCTGGAAGAAGCTCACATTTATCCGGATGGCGGCGGCTATCGCTTACGTTCAGCGATTGCTGAATCGTTCGAGATGGAGCTTGCAAACGTGGTACTTGGCAATGGCTCCAACGAAATCATCGAGTTGCTCTGTCACACGTTTCTCAATCCAGAGGCGGAACTGATCGCTGCAAAGCATGCGTTCGTCGTTTACAAGCTGATGGCGACTTTGTTTGGGGCGAAATACGTGGAAGTGCCGGACCCCGGTTTCATCCACGATTTGGAAGCGATGGCGGCGGCGATCACCGAAAAGACTCGTTTGGTTTTCATCGCAAATCCGAATAATCCGACTGGCACCATGGTTGGCCAAGAAGCAATCGATCGGTTCATGGCACAAGTTCCAGAACATGTGATCGTCGTTTTCGACGAGGCCTATTTTGAATTTCCGGATTCCCCGCCTGATGTGCTCAAATATGTCCGGGAAGGTCGCAACGTTTGTGTGTTACGGACATTTTCCAAGATTCACGGTTTGGCGGCGTTGCGGGTTGGCTACGGGCTTGCGTCAAAAAACGTCACGACCCTGCTGCAAAAGGCAAGGCAACCTTTTAATGTCAATGCCATCGCCCAAGCGGGTGCTCTCGCGGCCTTGGCGGATACCGCTCACATCGAAAAAACTCGCAGTGTCAATCAAGCAGGGATGGTCTTTTATGAGCAAGAGTTGGCGGCGCGAGGTTTGGAATACATCCCGAGCTTTGCCAATTTTTTACTTATTAAAACGGGTGATGGTGACCGGGTTTTCCGTGAAATGCTCAGGCAAGGGGTGATCGTACGGGCGATGAGTAGTTATAAATTGCCCGAGTGGGTTCGAATTTCCATCGGCACGGCGTCTCAGAACCGGCGCTGTCTGGAAGTGTTGGACAGGGTTTTGGCTGCGACGACTGTGGTCTAAACAAGGTCTGGCTGAAAATTTTTGACCTCGGTATCGATTCGATGATTCACCAAACCGAAATTTGTTTAGATCTGCATCGGCCGACGATCGTGGCGATCGCGACCCCGCCAGGCATGGGTGCGGTGTCGTTATTGCGGATTTCCGGGCCCGCAGCGATTCAAATTGCGGATCAAGCGACGGGTGGCAAGGCTTCCTCAGGGTTGCCGCGGGTGGCACGCTATTGTCGTATTCGAGATGCCGCAGGCCAAATTCTTGATGATGGGGTGATGACGGTTTTTCGAGGTCCTAACAGCTATACGGGTGAAGATAGCGTTGAATTTACCGGTCATGGCGGGATTCTGGTCACTCGCGAAGTGTTGAGCCGTTTCCTTGCCTGCGGTGCCACTGCTGCTGGACCTGGCGAATTTACCCAACGCGCCTTTCTCAATGGCAAGCTCGATCTCACTCAAGCGGAAGGGGTGATGGATCTGATTTCGGCGCAAACGCGGCTCTCGCTGCGAGCCGCTCGCAGCCAACTTGAAGGGACTCTCGGTCGCCGCACTACCGAGGCTCGCGATCAATTGCTCGACACTCTCGCCCAGCTTGAAGCTTGGATCGATTTTCCGGAAGAAGACATTGATCCTCAAACCGGCAATGCGCTCCGTGGACGAGTTGACTCGGTCCTCGAGGTGGTCGATTCTTTGTTGGCCACCGCCGATCAAGGGCGGGTGTTGCGCGAAGGCGTTCGCACGGTAATTTTCGGTGAGCCCAACGTCGGTAAATCCAGCCTGTTGAATCGGCTGCTCGGTTTTGAACGAGCGATCGTCAGTGAGATTGCCGGGACCACACGCGACACCATCGAAGAGGTGGTGAATTTGCATGGGATTCCGTTGCGCTTGGTGGATACCGCAGGGGTCAGGCAAGCGACTGACCGGATTGAGGCGGAAGGCATTCAGCGGACGCTGCAGCAGATTGAAGCTGCGGATTTGCTTCTAGAAATCGCGGATGCCAGTCAGCCACGGCCGCAGGTGGCGCTTCATCCGTTGACTCCCGCCAAACGCTTGCAAGTGCTCAATAAGACCGATCTCGGCGAGCACCCTTCATGGCAGGGAGTGGCCGCTGTGCGGCTGAGTTGTACCCGCGACCAAGGGTTTGACTCACTCTCGGCAGCGATTCGCGCGGCCTTGCATTTTAGCGAGGCCGATTGGGGGGAGCATGCCGTGGCCATCAATGCCCGGCATCAGGCCAGCCTTCAGCGAGCGCGGACCTCCCTGCTGGCGGCGCTGGAGCTGCTGAATGATCTCGGAAGTGATCCCGAATTGGCCGCGATTGATCTTCGTGAAGCGTTGGATGCGTTGGGGGAAATTCCCGGAAAAGTGGATACCGAAGATCTACTCAGTGTGATTTTCAGCAGCTTCTGCATTGGTAAGTGAGTCAACTGAACGACCGACTTTGCTCTGATGAGGTTACCTCTGCCAGTCCGAGAATCCGCGCTTGATCGAAATCATACGCAGTCAGTTCGAGGACCAGTCGCTCGCCCACAGCAAACTGAACTTTCGCCTCGGTTAGGGATTTCGAGAGGTGGGCGAAAATGGCTTTGCCGTTTGGTAAGGCGACTCGGTAAAGAATTGGACTGAGATTTTCCAAAATTGTTCCGACGGCATGGATCGTAGCATCAGGCATGGTGTGCCGCAGTTTCATCTCGAATCACGGCTGACGACAAGCCCCAGTCATCAGCAAAATTTTGGAAGATTTTAGAATGCAGGCAATGACCTTGCTTGACGGCGGGCTCAGGATATTCATGATCTTGCGCCAAGACGTGTCGCTCAAAGTCGGCAGCCTCAATCCCCAACCTTTTTTAGTCACCTCTATGAACTTTCGTTTATTGTCCACATTTGTCGCATCAGGTTGCATGTTTTTAGCGGCATGTTCGCCTTACAACGAGAACCAAGGCAGAAGGCCGACGCAGAAA